>JAYUAJ010000175.1:0-2060 GCA_043741375.1 Hyphomicrobiaceae bacterium
CCGTTGCGCGGCGTCCGCAAGCGCATTCTCCGGCCGGAAGACGTTGGGCAAACCGGCGTTCTCGTGCTAGGCGTGCCGCTCCAGCAACCCGGACACCTACCCAATGGACGCCGCACGCGCGCTTTTCTCCTATCCCAAACACTGGGCGAACCAATCGGGCGCGGCCAAATTCCTCCCCACCACTCGCGCCGAAATGGACGCCCTCGGCTGGGACGCCTGCGACATCATCCTCATCACCGGCGACGCCTATGTCGACCATCCCAGTTTCGGCATGGCCATCGTCGGGCGGCTGCTTGAGGCGCAGGGGTTTCGCGTCGGCATCATCGCGCAGCCGGACTGGCAGTCAGCCGAACCGTTCAAGGCGCTCGGGCGGCCGGAGCTGTATTTCGGCGTGACCGGCGGCAACATGGACTCAATGGTCAACCGCTATACGGCGGACCGGCGGCTGCGCCACAACGACAGCTACACGCCGGGCGGCGAGGGCGGCAAACGGCCGGACCGGGCCGTCATCGTGTACGCCCAGCGCTGCCGCGAGGCTTTTCCGGGCTGCACCATCGTGCTCGGCGGCATCGAGGCGTCTTTGCGCCGCATCGCCCACTATGATTATTGGTCGGACAAAGTGCGCCGCTCGATCCTGCCTGACGCCAAGGGCGACATTCTGCTCTACGGCAACGCCGAGCGGGCGCTCGTGGAAGTCTCGCACCGGCTGGCCAATGGGGCCAAGCCCAGCGGGCTCGACGATGTGCGCGGCATTGCGCTGATGAAGCCCCACGTACCGGACGGCTGGACTGAAACGCATGCCGACGATCTCGACAGCGCCGATGAGGGCGCGCGCATGGGCGGCGAGAACGTCGTCGTGCGGCTGCCGGCCTACGAGCAGGTCATCGACGACAAGGAGGCTTACGCCCGCGCCTCCCGCGTGCTGCATCGCGAGAGCAATCCCGGCAATGCGCGCGCGCTCGTTCAAAAGCATGGCGACCGCGAGCTGTGGTTAACGCCGCCGCCGATCCCGCTGACCACGCCGGAGATGGACGCCGTTTACGATCTTCCATATGCGCGCGGGCCGCACCCGGGTTACGGCGAAGCAAAAATCCCGGCCTGGGACATGATCAAGTTCTCGGTCACAATAATGCGCGGCTGCTTCGGCGGCTGCACCTTCTGTTCGATCACGGAGCATGAGGGCCGGATCATCCAGAACCGCTCCGAGGAATCGATCCTGCAGGAGATCGAGACCATCCGGGACAAGACGGCCGGTTTTACGGGCATCATCTCGGATATCGGCGGGCCGACGGCGAATATGTATCGCATGGCGTGCAAGGACAAGCGCACCGAGGAACTCTGCCGGCGGCCAAGCTGCGTCTTTCCAGCCATCTGCCCGAACCTCAATACGAGCCATGACGATCTGATCAAGTTGTATCAGAAATCGCGCGCGATATCGGGCATCAAGAAGGTGATGGTGGCCTCAGGCGTGCGCTACGACCTGGCGGTCGAGAGCCCGGAGTATGTGAAGGAACTCGTCACCCATCACGTCGGCGGCTATCTCAAGATCGCGCCTGAGCACACCGAAAGCGGCCCGCTCGCCAAGATGATGAAGCCGGGCATCGGCGCCTATGACAAGTTCAAGGAGCTGTTCGACGCCGCGGCCAAGCAGGCGGGGAAGGAGTATTTTCTCATCCCCTACTTCATCGCCGCCCATCCCGGCACCACCGACGAGGACATGATGAACCTCGCGATCTGGCTGAAGAAGAACCGCTACCGCGCTGATCAGGTGCAGACGTTCCTGCCCAGCCCGATGGCGGTGGCGACGGCGATGTATCATTCGGGCAGCAATCCGCTGAAGGCGGTGCGGCGCGGCGCGTCCGAACCGGTGGACGCCGTGAAGGGGCTGCGTCAGCGGCGGCTGCACAAGGCGTTCCTGCGCTATCATGACCCGGAGAACTGGCCGATCCTGCGTGATGCGCTGAAAGCCATGGGCCGCGCCGATCTGATCGGTCCGGGGACGCATCAGCTGGTGCCGGCGACGCAGCCGGGCGGTTCGCCGGGCGCCAAGCGCCAGCCCA
>JAYUAJ010000176.1:0-11534 GCA_043741375.1 Hyphomicrobiaceae bacterium
TGGCCGGTTGGGCGCAGCACGGACAGCGAGACAAGGGCCATCACCGAGTACTTGTTGCGATCGAAGCGCATCAGGCAGGTCTTGGACACCGCCAGCACCGTCGATTGGAAGGAATCGAGCGGGCCAAGATAGTCGCGGTCAGTACCCGCCGCTCAGCTTCGAACATCGCATAGATCGACTGCTCTTTGAGGGGGACTAGGCGTAGGCGACGCATTGATCCAGCAGCTAGCCGTTCAGCCCCTCGTAGTTCTTGACCTTCAGTCGTGGCGCATCAGGCCGTCGCCCACGCCCAATGCGCGGAGCCGTTCGCGGGCTTGGTCGCGGGCGTATTTGAGGTAGTCAAGAGAGGAGCCGTATTCGCCGTCGCCATCCGGCGGTGGCTCGAGCGCTGTCCGGTAATCGGCTATCGCAGCAGGCCGGTTGCTCTTCAACTCATAAGCTTTGCCGCGGGCGTAGTAGGTTCCGGGGTACTGGTTGCCCAATGTTATGGAACTGTTGAGATCTGCGAATGCCTCATCGACCCGCCCCATCGCAAGCCGGATATGGCCGCGCGTGTTCAGCATGTTCCGGTCGCCGGGCCGAAGCGCCAGGGCCTTGTCGGCGTCAATTAGCGCGCTACTCAAATCATCGGTCGGCTTGCCCGCAATAGTTGAACCGGCGAAGGCATCAAAGGCCAGATCATTGTAGGCATCCGCAATATCGGGGAAGCGCGAGGCGGCAGCAAAGGGGTGCGCCGACTTCAGCCGCTCATAGGCGGCGACGGCCTCGCGGGGATGTACGGTGATCCACTCGTTGTCAACTGGCCATTTTCGGAGCTCCACACACCATTCTGGATAGTCAAGTCGCAGTAAATAAGACTGGTCAATCGTAGGGCAACGCACAGCTGCCTTTTTGGCCCAATCGATGAGTTCTTGATGTTTCGGTATGTTCCAAAGTCCTACTTTGCCGTCGTTAGACTTGATTAGAACTTGCCTCCCATCGGGGAAAAATGTTGCACTCTCTGCGTCTCCAAACACGGCGATTGTAGTCCATATGGTGTCCTGCCTCTCCCAAACCTTAGCAAAACTACCGAGAGTCAATATCCTGGTGCCGTCCGCCGAAAACTGGGCGCTTTCTGGGCGGTCGCTGCCCGTCAGCGATTGATATTCCCACCCGCGACTACTTTGCTTGTTCCAAACTCGGGCGTCTCCCGGCCCAGCGTTCGTCAAGACATGTTCACCGTCCGACGAAAACGTTGCCTCAGTGACAATTCGTTGACTGTCATTAAAGGCGGAACTGGCGACACCACGGTCGGATTGCGGGCGCCGCGTTCCAGGCCGCTGATGTAATGCTGGCTGTGCCCGGATTTCTCGGCAAGCTGCTCCTGAGTTACACCGCACGCGAGCCTGACCCTCAGCACATTCCTCCCGACCAGCTTCCGCATGTCCATTCGGACTGGCTTGACGGATATCGTCGCACCAATTTATCCACTATAGTGGCTCTGTTCTGCCTTGATGTAGTACGATTGTCGCACAGCGTTTCGTCGGACGGGCAACGCCGCTCGCAACGTGCCTGTTCCGGGCACCAACGATTTCCAGCTGATCCACCATTCGGTTGATTGCGGGCCACCCCTTTCGGCTTACCCTTGGGTTGAGTACTTACAAGGTTCTTGCCTTGGAGGGTGTGATGGCAGACGCACTGGCGGCCTCCGAAAACCTGCGCGTGTTCGTCTCCTACAGCCGGGACGATACCGATTTCGCCGACCAGCTGGTCGAGGGCCTGGCGCTGACCGGCATCGAGGCGACCGTCGACCGTCACGGCATTTCCGGCGGCGAGGCCTGGGAGGCGCGGCTGGGCGCGCTCATCCGCGCGGCCGACGCTGTGGTGTTCGTGCTCTCGCCCTCGTCGGCGCGCTCCGACGTCTGCGGCTGGGAAGTGGACGCGGCGGCCGCCCTCAACAAGCGCATCATCCCGGTCATCCCGCGCGCGCTCGACGGCGCCGCCCCCCCGCATAAACTGCAGGATCTCAACTACATCTTCTTCTACGGCGAGCCAAAAACGCCCGGGTCCGGCTTCGGCTCCGGCCTCAAGCGGCTGACGGCGGCGCTCAACACCAATCTCACCTGGCTGCGCGAGCACACGCGTTTGCTCGAGCGGGCGACGGAATGGGAGTCGGCGGGACGCGCATCAGACCGCTCGTTCGCGAATGAAAAATCGATGCGAGCTATTCACTGCCCTGCGAAGAAGCTAGGCAATGGCGCGTTGCAAACGTCATCGAAATCACCGTTTTCGATCCGGCGCGATCAAATCGACCGGCGTCACTTTCAACGACTGAGCCAGTTCGAACAGCCGACAACAAGCCTCCTCAAGGGAATGAAGCGCCCGAAGTGCATTCGCGCTAGCATCGAAGCCGTGATCGACGCCGCTCGCTCCCGCGGCCTCCTTCCCGCAGACACCGCCAATCCGGCCCGCTGGAAAGGTCACCTCGCCAACCTCTTGCCACCGCAACAACGTCTCTCGCGCGGACACCATGCGGATGGGGCTGACGCTGCTGCTGGCCGAGGGCGTGAGCCAGCGTGCGACGGCCGCGCGGCTCGGTCGAGCTCCCTCAACAGTCTGAGGCGAGCTGGCGCGCAATCGAACCAGCGCACTTGCGGTTAACTCTTTCCGTCCCGCAAGGATCCTTCCAGGCCCTCGCGGAAACGGCTAAACTACGCCGCCCGTTCCTCGGCCTCACCCGCTGCGGCCGCAGCGGCTGCGTCCTCGGTCGCCTTCACGGCGCGGCCCTTGGCGCTCTTGGAGAGTACCTCGGTGATCTTCTGCACGGCGCCGCGCTCGTCCAGCTTCTCGACGGCGGCGATCTCACGGCTCATGCGGTCAAGCGCGGCCTCGAACAGCTGGCGCTCCGAGTAGGACTGCTCGGGCTGGGTCTCGGCCCGGTAGAGATCGCGCACGACCTCGGAGATCGAGACCAGGTCGCCCGAGTTGATCTTGTTCTCGTACTCCTGGGCGCGGCGGCTCCACATGGTGCGCTTAATTCTGGCGCGGCCGCGCAGGGTATCCATGGCCCGGCGCACGATGCCGTCCTCGGCCAGCTTGCGCATGCCGACGGCGGCGAGTTTGGCGGTGGGAACGCGCAGCGTCATTTTCTCCTGCTCGAAGTTGATGACGAACAGTTCCAGCGCATGGCCGGCCACCACCTGCTCCTCGATGGCGACGATCTTGCCGACACCGTGCGAGGGATAGACCACGTATTCGCCGACTTTGAAGCCGTGCCGCTGGGTCGAGGAGAGCGGCTTCTTCTTGGCCTCGGCGGCGCGCGCTTCCAGCTGCTTGGCGATGGCGGCCTTGTTGTCGATGACGTCGCGCGGCAGCTGGGCAGCCGGCACGGGCGTGTGGGCCGGGCGCGTGGCGGCCGCAGCCGTGGTGCCGGTGGGAAGCGGACGTGGTGACACAACCGGACGCGGCGAAACCACCGCAGCCGGAGCCAGAGTTGCCGGTTTGGGCGCGGCATGGGTGGGGACCGCTACCGCGACGGTGGCCTTGGCGGGCGGCGCAGCCTTGTGGGTCGCATTGGACTTGGCGGCAGCTGCCTTGGCGACCGCCGGGTGCTTGGCGGCAGGAACGGCAGCCTTGGCGGCCGAAGCCTTCGCCGCGATGGGCTTGCCAGCCGGCGCCTTGGGTGCAGCATGGGCCGCCGTCGGCTTGGCCCCAACGGGCTTGACCTGAGCGGTCTTGGCCGGCGATGTCTTGGCCGGCGATGTCTTGGCTGTCGCGGTCATGGTGGCCTTGCCTGTTGCGGAATGCGCCTTGGAGGCCTTGTCGCTCGCGTGAGCGCCGGTCGGGGGTGCTTTGGAGGCCGCCGTTTTTGGTGCTGCCGCCTTGGGAGCGGACTTTGATGCGGGGGTCTTAGTCCCTGCGGGTGTTGCACTCTTGCTTTTGGTTACGACTTGCTTGGCGGCCATCACTCGACTCTCGGTTAACGGAAAAACACTAAGCCTTTGATTCGGTTGTAAAATCATCGGCAAAAGCCCAATTGTCCACGGCAATGACAGCCGTTGACGCTAGGCGATTAATTCGTTAGATCGGCTAAGTCCCAGCGTGTCGCGACACGGCTGTGGTTGGTCCGAAACCGGAGCGACGCGAGACAACCTGAAACTCCGGATCGACTCGCAAAAACAGCCACGTAAAGCCACGCCCGATCTTTTGGTGATCGGCGATGTCTCGCGGTGTTAATGATCGCTGCGATGCAAAGCACGGCTTTACACGACGCAGCACGGCATCCGACGCCCAAATGTGTTTCTTGTTCACTCAGGAACGGAATATAACAGAAATTTGCCCCCAAATGAAGGGCTTCTTTGTTAACGCTGTATTTTTGGCTGCTTGACTATGGCACACCGCCCCATTTTCGGCCCATCGGTTGAGGCCGAATGGGGCAAAATAACCCATCATTTTCAGGTATTTGTCCGTTTCACGCGGGATTAGTCGCCGGTTCCAGGCTCGGCCGAGAAATATTTCCTGAATTTGTCCGGCACCGTCTCGAACTCCTTAGAGTCCGCCGGCGCATCCTTCTTGGACGTGATATTCGGCCATTTGCTGGCGTAGTCCCGGTTCACCTCAAGCCATTGCTCCAGGCCTTTTTCGGTATCGGGTTTGATCGCGTCGACCGGGCACTCGGGTTCACAGACGCCGCAATCGATGCACTCGTCGGGGTGAATGACCAGCATGTTGGCGCCCTCGTAGAAGCAATCGACGGGGCAGACCTCGACGCAATCGGTCAACTTGCACTTGATGCAGGCTTCGGTCACGACATAGGTCACGGGCGGGTCCTTCACTGGCTACGGCACCGTTCGGCGGCGCGTCGATTGCGCCGTCCATAACGCAAGCTCTCCTGGCCCGCAAGGCAGGCCGGTGAGCATGAATTGGCGCCAGGACGGGCGTGCGCGCAAATTGGTGCGTCAGTCGCCGAGCAATTTGTCCATTCGCCGACGATCGCGCTTGGTTGGGCGACCTGATCCCATCGCGCGCTGCGGCAAACCGGCACTGGCGATTGCGGCATCTGGCGTTTCCGCCTTGCCAGCCGATTTTGCGGCCGGCGGGGCGAGATCTTCATACAGCTGCGCTGCTTCGGGCGCCGGCCCGCGCCGCAATCCAAAGCCCGTCAACTTCAGCAGCCGCAGCTGCCGCCCGAGGCTGACAGTGATCAGATCGCCCAGCTTGACGGTTTGGCTCGGCTTGGTGATGCGATCCCGATTCACCCGCACCTGGCCATCTGCGATCAGCCGCTGGGCCAGCGAGCGCGTCTTGGCCATGCGGGCGTACCAGAGCCATTTATCGAGCCGTTGCTCGCCAGTCGCCCCGGTGTCCTCGGCGTCATCCTGGTCGTCGGTCGTCACGGCTTGCCTTTCATTTTGTCACGCTCGCGCACCTGCGAAGGATTGTCGCAGATCTTAACTTCCGCGCGCAAAGCCTTGAAAATTAATCTAGTTCAACAAAAATATTAGCTCGCCAGCCAAGGCCGCGAGATGACTTTGCCCAAAGCGCATCGCGTCCCGGCCAATCGATCATCTTTCCGACGTTAACCGCTACGGGCTGGTTTTGCAGCCCTCGTGGTCTTTTTCAACGAATGGGTTTTTGCGAATGACTATGGTTCTGGTTGCGTTGTTACTTGCCGCACTTGCCTACTGCGTGTTCGCCGTCGCCATGTTCAAAGGCCAGCATCTGCTGGTCTACCGCATCGACAGCCGCCGCGTTGCCCCTGCCCGTGCAGGGCTGACCGATGTCGAGGAAGTGACACTGACGGTGCCCGATGGCGAGCAGTTGATCGCCTGGTACGGGGCCGCTAGGCACAGCCAGCCGACCATCCTCTATCTCCACGGCCAAGCCGGGGCGCTGGCCCGCCGCAGCGACCGCATCCGCCGCTACCGCGCCGCCGGGCTCGGCGTTCTCATCGTTGCCTATCGCGGATTTTCGGGCAGCACGGGCACGCCCAGCGAAGCGGCCAACGTGTCCGACGCCTTGTTCGCCTTGGATTGGCTGACGGCTCGCGGCGTGACCTCACAGGACATCATCGTATACGGCGAGAGCCTCGGGACGGGCGTTGCGGCTCAGGTCGCTGGCCAACGGCAGATTTCGGGTCTGGTGCTGGATTCACCCTTTACTTCATTGTCCGAGCTGGCGGCAGCGCGCCATCCCTATCTGCCGGTGAAGCGTTTCATTTTCGACCGCTACGACACGCTTTGCCACATCGCCAAGGCGAGCGCGCCGGTTCTGGTGTTGCACGGCGAGAAAGACCCCATCGTGCCGCTGCCAATGGGATTGCAGGTGTTCGATGCGGTCCCAGGCCCCAAGCGCATGGTGACGTTCCCGGAAGGCCGGCACCTTGATCACGGCAAATACGGATCGTTGGATGTCGTGCTGCGGTTCGTCAATGAACGGGCCCGGCTCCCGCAGGGCTATCGCATGTTGGAAAGTCTAGCCCCACCGGCGGTGGCGACACACGGCGAGCTGGCCGTGACCCCCGCGATCGTGCGCGCCTAGCATCTGCGGCGGCATAACTCAGCGGGCGCTGGCTGTCTGCAACTCAGGTACGTTTGGTATCTCGCAAGTCCCTTCAACCGGTTCGTTGGCGAGCCGGTTGGCCAGGGCGAACATGGCAAATTCGCCATGTTCCGTAAACCTAGGGTCAATGCTGAAGAGATAGGCATCCAATGCCGATTTCAGGGTGTGATCGTAACACAAATACGCGTACCAGGCGGCAGGGCGAAGCGCCGTGCTGCGGTCAGCTCCTGTTGCTGACAGGAACGATTGGGATGCGGCATCCACGGTCTCGCGCACCTGGATGCGGCCGTGTTCGTTTGCCGTCCAAAGCGTAGTCATTGGGGCATGGCTGAGTGCCAGGATGTCCTTTTTATCAAGCACCAACCCGGCCTCGAAGGCTGCGAGGGGAAACTCAATCGCTGCCGATGACTTGATGAGGAATTCCGCTGGCCCGGTATTGCCCGTGGGTCTGGCGGTATGCGGCCAACTGACGGTCCCATCCAGCCGAATTGACAGCGCGGATTTCCACGTTCTGGCAATACCGGTGACCTCACGCAGGCTTTCCGCATCGCCGGTCAGCTGCCAATAGCCGAGCAGCGGACGGGCGTAAACTGACATCAGATTGAGCGGCTCGACATCGGCGCCGCTTGGCAACAGATAATATCCGTTGGCGCCAGGTTGGACGTATGACTTGTCGAGCCCAGCAATGCTTCGTGAAATGAGATCCAACAGCTTGCCGCGCCGGGATTCAATCAGTACCGCAATTTTTGGGTCATTCCGTGCTGCCAGCAGCAGATCAACCATCGGGGCAATAATCAAACCCGTGACCGGCACTTCCCGGTAGGCCGTGCCCGCGCGCGTGTCCTCGGTGTACCAGCCAAAGCCGTCCGACGCCTGATGCTGGCTGCCGGCTGCTTCATAACCATCGGCGCCTGCCAGAACAGCTTCGATCAGTCGTGGATCGTGGTTCATCTTGTGCAATTGAACGGCGGCGCGCGCCAGATAAGTCCAGGTCCAGGCCCGGAGTCGATCCCGGCCGAAGTTGTCGAGATGCCCGCGCACAGGCCGGGACAGCAGCCGGCCCAAGCGCTCAAGCACCGTCGCGGTGAGGTGCTCCTGCGTTACTCCGTTGGCCAAACGCCCAGCCTGCGGATTTATGGCAATCGCGGGGGGCGGCCAAGGCTCGGTCCGGGCGGCGACAAAACGGACGCCGGCGACAAGCGGCAGCAGAGCAGCGGCCCAAACGGCCATCAGCAAGAACGCGCGACGCATACTGATACCTACGCTTACGCTACGCAACGTGAGGCGCGTCCAACCGGGGACGGGGGCTCAAAACAGGGTTGCGGGACCACCTCCCTGTTTGGTTAACAAATCGTTAAAACCCTCCGCTTTCCGCCGTAGCCAAGTCGTACACGTTTGATCTGTAATAGGACGAAAAAATCCGAAACGCCGCAGCTTCTTCTAGTTGACCACCGTCTGGAAGCCACCTATAAGCCCCTCACTTTCGCGTCAGGTGGTAGGTTCATACGACGTCGGCGCGCCATCAGGCGCATGACCCAGATGACCTAGACACTGCCGCCCAGAATTACCGTTTCGAAAGCTCGGAACCATGATCCACCCGCTCGTCGGGCCGGATCCTCTGAACTTTCTGCCGATTGCCTCGATCAGGCTTTCGGCATGGACCGCTATTGGTCTGTGCTGATCGTTGGGATTGAACGCAACCGGTCCGAACCTGTTTGTGCAATCTGTTTGTCTTGGACGAGGCGCATGCCGACCATACAACAATTGATCCGCTCCCCGCGGGTACGACCGAAAGAGCGCGAAAAGGCCCGCCATATGGAGGCCTGCCCGCAGAAGCGCGGCGTCTGCACGCGCGTCTACACCACGACGCCAAAGAAGCCGAACTCGGCGCTGCGTAAGGTCGCCAAGATCCGCCTCACCAATGGCTACGAGGTCATCGGTTACATTCCGGGCGAAGGCCACAATCTGCAAGAGCACAGCGTGGTCATGATCCGCGGCGGCCGTGTCAAGGATCTTCCAGGCGTGCGTTACCACATCATCCGCGGCGTGGTCGACACCCAGGGCGTCGTGAAACGCCGTCAGCGCCGCTCGAAGTACGGCGCCAAGCGGCCGAAGTGAAGTTAGGGAACAGGGAATAGGGAACTGGGAACAGGTGGAGCGGCGGACGGTCTGAACGGTATTTACTGTTCCCTGTTCCCTGTTCCCTAATCCCCTCTCAGAGGACTAAAGCATGTCTCGTCGTCACAGCGCAGAAAAGCGTGAAATCAACCCGGACCCGAAATTCGGCGATCTGGTGGTCACCAAGTTCATGAACTCGGTGATGAAAGAGGGCAAGAAGTCGGTCGCCGAGTTGATCGTCTATGGCGCCTTCGACACAGTTGAGGAAAAGACCCGCCGCAGCCCTGTGGAGATCTTCCATGAGGCGTTGAAGAACGTCATGCCCTCGATCGAAGTGCGCTCGCGCCGTGTTGGCGGCGCCACCTATCAGGTGCCGGTGGAAGTGCGCAACGAGCGCCGACAGGCGCTGGCTATTCGCTGGATCATCACGGCTGCGCGCGGCCGCAACGAAAACACCATGGCTGAGCGGCTGTCCGCCGAGCTTTTGGATGCAGCCAACAACCGCGGCACAGCGGTGAAGAAAAGGGAAGACACGCACCGGATGGCGGAGGCGAACCGCGCCTTTTCGCATTATCGCTGGTAGTTGTTTCGACCCTTGCCGGAGACGGAAATTATGCCTCGCGCTTACGCCATTGAAGACTATCGCAATTTCGGCATCATGGCCCACATCGATGCGGGGAAAACGACGGCCACTGAGCGGATTCTGTTCTATACCGGCAAGATCCACAAGGTTGGCGAAGTGCACGACGGCGCCGCCACCATGGATTTCATGGTGCAGGAGCAAGAGCGCGGCATCACCATTACGTCTGCCGCCACGACCGCCTTCTGGGGCGGGCGCGACGGACGCATGCGCCGCCTGAACATTATCGACACCCCCGGCCACGTCGACTTCACCATTGAGGTCGAGCGTTCCCTTCGCGTGCTTGACGGAGCGGTGTGCGTGCTGGATTCGAACCAGGGCGTCGAACCGCAGACCGAAACTGTCTGGCGCCAGGGCGACAAGTACAAGGTGCCGCGCATCGTCTTCTGCAACAAGATGGATAAGACCGGCGCCGATTTCTACATGTGCGTCGATGACATCAAGAAACGGCTTGGCGCGCGCCCTGTGCCGCTACAGCTGCCGATCGGCGCCGAAGCCGATTTCAAGGGTATCGTCGATCTCGTGCGCATGGTCGCCGTGGTCTGGGATGGCGAAACCGCGAACAACAAGTTTACCGAAGTCGAGATTCCGGAAGATCTCAAAGAGCGCGCCGCCGAGTACCGGCTGGCGCTGGTCGAGGCTGCCGTTGAGCTCGACGACACCGCGATGGCCGAGTACCTCGACGGCAAAGAGCCGGACGATGAGACCCTGCGCAGGCTGATCCGTAAGGCCGTTCTAACGGGCGCTTTCTTCCCGATCCTGTGCGGTTCGGCGTTCAAGTATAAAGGCGTGCAACCGTTGCTGGACGCGGTCGTCGACTATCTGCCGAGCCCGGCCGATATTCCCCCGACCCATGCCATCGACCTGAGGACCGAAGCCGAAGTGTTGCGCAGGCCCCTCGATACCGAGCCGCTCGCCATGCTTGCGTTCAAGATCATGGACGACCAGTACGGTCAGCTCACGTTCGCCCGCATCTATTCGGGCATGATTTCCAAGAGCACCGGCGTGCTGAATTCTACGCGCGGGAGGAATGAGCGCGTTGGCCGCATGGTGCTGATGCACGCCAATGACCGCGAGGAAATCTCCGAGGCCTTCGCCGGCGATATCGTCGCGCTGGTGGGTCTGAAGGACACCATCACGGGCGATACGCTGTGCGATATCAACAAGCCCGTACTGCTCGACAAGATGAACTTCCCCGAGCCGGTGATCGAGATCTCGATCGAGCCGAAGTCGAAGGCCGACCAGGAGAAGCTGGGCGAGGCGCTGAATAAGCTCGCGAAGGAAGATCCGTCCTTCCGCGTGTCGGTGGATCACGAGTCGGGCCAGACCATTCTCAAGGGCATGGGCGAGCTTCATCTCGACATCAAGGTCGACATTCTGCGCCGCACCTACAAGGTCGACGCCAACATCGGCCAGCCGCAGGTGGCTTATCGTGAGTCGATCACCAAGTCGGTGACGCAGGACTACACGCACAAGAAGCAGACCGGCGGCACCGGCCAATTCGGCCGCGTCAAGCTGGTGGTCGAGCCGAACGAGCCCGGCAAGGGCTATGAATTCGAGACCAAGGTCGTCGGCGGTTCGGTGCCGAAGGAATTCATCCCCGGCATCGAAAAGGGCGTTGCGAGCGTCATGACCGCGGGTCCGTTGATCGGCTTCCCGGTCCTCGACGTGAAGGTGACGCTGATCGACGGCGCCTACCACGAAGTGGACTCGAGCGCGATCGCGTTCGAGATCGCGGCGCGCATGTGCATGCGTGAAGCTTTCGCCAAGGCCGGCCCCAAGCTGCTCGAGCCGATCATGGCCGTCGAAGTGGTGACGCCGGAAGAGCACACCGGATCGGTGATCGGCGACCTCAACTCCCGCCGCGGCCAGATCCAGGGCCAGGACATGCGCGGCAACGCCAACGTGGTGAAAGCCATGGTGCCGCTCGCCAACATGTTCGGCTATGTGAGCCAACTCAGGTCCATGAGCCAGGGCCGTGCACAGTTCACCATGCAGTTCGCGCACTATCAGCAAGTGCCGCCGAACGTTGCGACCGAAATCCAGGCCAAGTTCGCCTGACGCTGACGAATTGACTGACCCGGGCTGACGCCTTGGGGACCAAAGACAAGAACGATTGTTTGAGAACGGAGACCTATAATGGGCAAGGCAAAATTCGACCGCTCGAAGCCCCACTGCAATGTGGGCACGATCGGACACGTGGACCATGGCAAGACGACGCTGACGGCGGCGCTGA
>JAYUAJ010000177.1:0-11528 GCA_043741375.1 Hyphomicrobiaceae bacterium
CGATTGTCGCAACCGGCCGCCTCAACGGCCGGACCGCCCTGGCAGCCATCACCGAAGCCCTCGCCGCCGGCGCCCTTGCCGTAGCGTGATCAGGCGGCATGGGGTGAGCAGTTACCCAACTTCGGGCTAGAGCAATGCGCGTTCGAGCCCTCGGCCGCCCCTCACGCTAACCCATGCGCGCGGTGTACAACACACCACCTGGCCCTGAGCGGAATCGTTCTTGGGACGTTCTTTTAACGGACGGTGCTGGGGAGCAGCGGAAGGCGGTTCGCTGCAGTCGGGCCGTCCTGGCGTGCCGAAAAACTGCGGAACCCGACTTTCTGTTCCGTTGCTCCCGGAACCACAGGCTCTAAGAACCCCAGGCTCTAAAGCCGCATCCGGCCTTCGGCAATGGCGCGGACCACCTGTTCGTCCATGCGCATGTAACCGCCGGCGTCGATGTAGATCAGGTCATCCGTCATCGCAGGATCGAAGCCGTCGCGCTGCAATTGCTGCTTGTTGGCCTTGAAGGTCGGGGTGCGGTCGAGCGCGGTGCGCAGGCGAACGAACAGCGGGCGGGCGTAGGCGGGTAGACACTCGGCGACATGCGCGCGAAACGCCGCCAGATCGAACCAGGTCTCGGTCATTAGCGCGGCCATGCCGGCCCGGCCGTCGGCGCCCGGTACGGCGACACCGTAAACATCGGCGTCGATCACGCCCGGGCAGGCGCGCACCACGTCGGTCACCTCGGCGGTCGACACGTTCTCGCCCTTCCAGCGGAAGGTATCGCCGATGCGATCGACGAAATAGAAAAAGCCTTTGGCGTCCTTGCGCATCAGGTCGCCGCTACGGTACCAGACGTCGCCCGGCGCGAACACATCGCGCCGGATCTTGCGTTCGGTTGCGACCTGATCGGCATAGCCCTCGAAGCGCTCGCTCGCGCGCCCGGCATCATTCGTCAGCTTACTGATAGCTTCTCCCGGCTGATTGACACCTGAGCGCAGGCAGCGTCCCTCGGCATCGCGCCGGGGCTCGCCCGTTTCAGCGTCCACCTCGATCAACACCAGGTTTTGGCGCTGACTGGCGAAGCCGGGAATGCGGCCGATGGCGCCGGGTTGCTGCTCGTAGTTGAAGAGCGAAAAACTACCCTCGGTGGAGGCATAGAACTCTAATATTTGGGGAACGGCGAAGCGGTCCCTGAACGTCTCCCAGATATCCCCCTTGAGGCCGTTGCCGGTGGCCAACCGCAGGCGGTGGCGGGCGGACGCGGGATCGGCTGGCGCGTTCAACAGATAGCGGCACAGTTCGCCGATGTATTGGAACACCGTGCAGTCGTGTTCGACGACTTCGCCCCAGAAGCGGCTGGCCGAAAATCCGTCGCGCACGAACACGGAGCCGCCGCCGGCCAATGCGGCCCCAACACCCACCACACCGCCAACGCTGTGATACAGCGGCAGGCAGTTGTAAGTGCGGTCTGACGGGCCAAGACTACCCATGCCCGCGAACCACTGCGCCCATTGCATAACGCGGTAATGGCTGACGCTTGCGGCCTTCGGCAAACCGGTGGTGCCTGAGGTGTAGATATAGAGGGCCCGGTCGGACAGCGTAACGGCCGACGGTTTTTCCGATGGCTGCCCTAAGTCCCCAATCCACGCATCGATGCGCGGCGATGACCCGGGCGCATCGCCATAAACCCACAGCGCCAATCCGTCAGCACCAGCCAACCGCTCGCTCAACGCCGCCTCGACGATGACGGTTTTGGCGTTGGCCGCATGAAGGCAGTGCAACAGCGAAGCGCCGGACAGATTGGTGTTGAGCAGCGCCACCGTGGCCCCGGTTTGCGTCACGCCAAGCCAGATGGCCACATAGTCCGGCCGGTTCGACATCATCAGGGCCACCGCGTCGCCCTTGCCCAGGCCCAGCGCTGCGGCCCAAGCGGCGTAGTGGGCGGCCCGATCGGCCAGTTCGCAGTAGGTAAAGCGGTCAGTGTCGGAAAGGATTGCCGGCGCATCGGGCGTGCGCTGCGCCGTCTCGCGCACCAGTGCGGCGAGCGTGACGTCGGGCCGGTTGCCAAGCGCAGCAGTGCGCTGAATGGCCTGCAACCAGGCCTCGTTCGGGGTCAGGATTTTGGCAGCGCCCGTCACGTCAGGTGTTCCACGGCTGTTGGTTGGCCCGCCATCCCGTCAGGTGAGGGCGCTCGTTGACTTCACACGCTTCGTTAGCGGCCGCACCTGCGGCCTCGGAACGAGCTGAACATTCTCGACCCCGGCGTGTCGCGTTTTGCAGGGACAGAAACGGTATTTACGGTATAAGTTCAACGCCATTGTCCTCATCCTTCGCTTAGCGACACTGTCCCGCCGAAAGCCCCGCCGCAGACCCGTCCGGATTGACCCGGGCCCGAGGAGCCTTGCCCCCAATGCGTCCAGAGACGATCGCCGTACACACGGGCTATGCGGGCGACCCAACCACCCATGCCGTTGCGGTGCCAATTTACCAAACCGTGGCCTATGAGTTCGACAGCGCGGCCCACGGCGCGGCGCTGTTCAATCTCGAGATCGAAGGCCACCGCTACAGCCGCATCAGCAATCCCACCACGGCGGTGCTGGAGGAGCGGGTAGCTGCGCTGGAAGGCGGGGTCGCGGGCGTCGCCGTCGCCTCCGGACAGGCCGCACTGCACACCGCCGTGCTCGCCCTGTCGCGGCCGGGCGATAACATCGTCACCGTGCCACAGCTCTACGGCACCTCGCACACGCTGTTTGCGCACATCCTGCCGCGCATGGGCCTGACGGCGCGCTTTGCCGCCTCCGATAAACCCGAAGACATCGCAGATGAGATCGACGACCGGACGTGTGTGGTGTTCTGCGAGAGCATCGGCAATCCGGCCGGCAACATCTGCGACATCGAGGGCCTGGCACGAGTTGCTCATGCCAAGGGCGTGCCGCTGCTGGTCGACAACACCGTCGCCTCGCCGATCCTGATCCGCCCGTTCGAGTTCGGCGCAGACATTGTCATGCACTCGCTGACCAAGTTCCTGGGCGGCCATGGCACGACGTTGGGCGGCATTGTGGTCGATAGCGGCAAGTTCCCGTGGCGCGATCATGCCAAGCGCTTTCCCATGCTGAGCGAGCCGGACGCCTCCTATCATGGCCTTGTTTTTACAGAGCATTTCGGCGCCTCGGCCTATGCCGCGCGCTGCCGCAGCACCTTCGTGCGCACGCTCGGACCGTGCCTGTCGCCGCTGAGCGCCTTCCTGCTGCTGCAGGGCGTGGAGACGGTGGCGCTGCGCATGGAGCGGCATGTCGAGAACGCCGCCAAGGTTGGCGCGTTCCTCAACACGCATCCCCTTGTTGACTGGGTCAACTATGTCGGGCTGCCGGACAACAAGTACCATGCGCTGGCCATGAAATACCTTGGCGGCAAAGCGCCCTCGCTGATGACCTTCGGCGTCAAAGGCGGTCAGCCGGCGGGTGAGCGGTTCTACGATGCCCTGAAATTGGTGAAACGCCTGGTGAACCTTGGCGATACGCGCACGCTGGCCTGCCATCCGGCCTCAACAACGCATCGGCAGATGACGCCGCAAGAACAGCTGGACGCTGGCGTGCGTCCCGAAATGATCCGGCTCAGCATCGGCATCGAATATGCCGGCGACATCATCGCCGATCTCGACCAGGCGCTGGCGGCGTCCGCGTGATCCTGTTTTCGTCCGTAGCCGTTGGAACGGTATTGCGTCATGTCGATCAGTGAAAACGTGCACGTCCTCTTTCCGTCCGCCCGACCGGAGCCCATCAATATCGGCCTGGTCAACATCATGCCAGATGCGGCGTTCCTGGAGACGGAGCTTCAGTTCAGCGACCTGGTCGGCAACGCCAGTGGTCGCAGGCCATGGCGCCTCCACCTGTTTACCCTGCCCGAGGTTGCCCGTGAGGGTGCCGCCGCAGACCATGCCGCCGAGCACTACCGCAGCATCGAGCAGCTTTGGACCACCCGCCTCGACGGGCTGATCGTGACCGGGACCGAGCCACGCCAGCCGGATCTGTCGCGAGAGGCCTACTGGCCCAGCCTCACCCGCGTCATCGACTGGGCGGCGGACCATACCGCCTCGACCATCTTTTCGTGCCTGGCCGCGCACGCCGCCGTGCAGCATCTCGACGGCATCCGCAAGGAGCGGCGTACCACCAAGCTGACCGGCGTTTTCGACTGCGATAAGACCATGGCGCACTGGAGCACCGACACCATGGAGGCTCCCATCAAGACGCCACATTCGCGCTGGGGAAATGTGACGGAGGCGGACCTGGCCGCCAAGGACTATCAGGTGCTGACGCGCTCAGATGCGACGGGCGCAAATCTGTTCGCCAAATCCTTCGGCTCCGCCTTCCTGTTCCTGCAGGGTCATCCCGAGTATGCGGGCGACGCGCTGCAGAAAGAGTATCGCCGCGATGTGCGCCGCTACCTGACCGGCGAGCGCGACAGCTATCCCAGGATACCGGTGGATGTGTTCGGTGCTGCCGCCGAAGCGAAGCTGGAACTGCTGGCGCTACAGGCCGTCAAGACGCGCGATCCGGCGATTCTCTCTGATGTGTCCCGGTTGGCCAAGGCCACGAGTGGCAGGACGGCCTGGGGCGAGCACGCAACGCAGCTTTATGGAAACTGGCTGAACTTCCTACTCGACAGCCGCCCCGACTATGCACGACCGTCCGCCACAGCTGATTGAACGGAGCGCACGAAGAGATGATTTCGCCTTCGCCTAGCCTGTTCCCGGATGCTGCGGAACGCAAGCGCATCGATGATCTGCTGACGGTCCAACTGGCCGAGGCCGCCGCTCGCTTGCGCATCGGCCCGGTGAAGCCCTTGTTCGACGCTAAGCGCTCAGCCGCCGAACTCGCCGCGTTCGATTTTTCCTCCCCGCGCAAAATTGACGAGTGCCTTGCCTTCGCCATCCGGGAGCTGGAGGGCGGCATCGTCCACAAGACCCATCCGCGCTATTTCGGCCTGTTCAATCCCGCTCCTACGTTTCCATCGGAATGTGCCGACCGCATCGTCGGCGCGTTCAATCCGCAGCTCGCCGCGGCCACCACCTCGCCCGCCGCCGTCGCCATTGAAGCGCATGTAATCGCGGCCGTTGGCAAGCGTGCGGGGCTGGGCGAGGGCGTGCATGGCCATTTCACCAGCGGCGGCTCGGAGGCCAATTTCACGGCCCTGATTTGCGCGCTCACTCGCAAAGAGCCGCGCTTTGCCGCCGAAGGGGCGCGCGCGTTTGCCGGCGCGCCAGTGTTCTATGTGTCGGCCGATTGCCACCTGGCGTGGATCAAGATTGCGCACGCGGCCGGCATCGGCCGCAACGCCGTGCGCATCGTTGCTACGGACGGGCGTGGTGAGATGGACATTGCCGCCTTGCGCAAAGCGATCGCGGACGACCGATCATCCGGCAACGTCCCGGTCATGGTGGTGGCCACTGCCGGCACCACCAATGCCGGCATGATTGACCCGCTGGAGGCGTGCGCCGAGGTCGCCCGCGCCCAAAACGCCTGGTATCACATCGACGCGGCCTGGGGCGGTGGCGCCATCGCCAGCGACCGCTTGCGACCACTCTTGACCGGCATCGAGCAGGCCGACAGCGTCACCATCGATGCGCACAAATGGTTCGCCACCACCATGGGCTGCGGCATGTTCCTGACGCGCCAGGGTGGCGTGCTGCCCGAGGCCTTCCAGGTCAACAACAGTTTCATGCCGTCCCAGCTGCCCAGCCGCGATCCCTACATGACCTCGATGCAATGGTCGCGGCGCTTCCTTGGCTTGCGGCTGTTTCTCTCATTGGCCGCCGCCGGCTGGCCGGGCTTTGGCGAGCATGTCGAGCGGGCGGTGAAGAACGCTGCGGCGCTGAGCGGTGAGATGACGTCGCGGGGCTGGACAGTTGCCAACGCATCGCACCTCGCGGTGGTTTGCCTGGAGCCACCCCCAGGATCGGCGGACGTGGCAATCATCGCCGACCGCGTGGTCCGCTCCGGGCGGGCCTGGGTTTCGTCCGGCCGGTTCGAAGGCCGCACGGTGCTGCGCGCCTGCATCACCCACGGCGAGACATCGCCGGAGGACGTGATGGCGCTGGTGCGCGCGCTGGAACAGTATGATGGTGCTGCCGGTCGGGATTGAACTGACGACCTCTCCCTTACCAAGGGAGTGCTCTACCACTGAGCTACGGCAGCATAGGCACGGGCTTTGCCAAGAGCCTAATTTGCGCGCCGAACCTGACACAGCCCCGCGCGCGCCGCAAGCCCGACGTAATTGATCGGCCACGGCATGACGACCTATGGTATGGACGGCGACATCAAACAGGTCTGGTCGATGGCGAAAAGCGAAGACACCCTGCGGCGGGAACAGCAGCGCAAGGAGCGCCAGGCCGCCGAACTGCGCTCGAACCTGGCCAAGCGCAAGGAACAGAAGCGGCAACAGTCGGCCGCCGCCCAAGCCGACCAACCGCCTTCGCCCGGCCAGGCCTTGGCCCGTGCCTCCAGGAAGGGCGACTTGTAGGGTACGTCAGGCGCAGCCGTAACGCACCGTTGACGCGCGCCTGCGGTACAATACGCTGCGCTATTGCACGCTACGGTTCTCGACCTCGCTGTTCTCGACCTCGCTTGCACCGGCAGAGGCGGACCGTTAACCTCGCTCATCACGCGTGTTGTCCGGGGCATCGCGCCGCGTTGCGCGCGGCACGCGGCGGGCCGATAGCAATTGCCCAGTCTCGTGTCACAGCCCCGTGTCAGCACCCTGAAGACGCCAGCAACCGTGCCGGCGCACCTCAAAGGATCACGCGCAATGGACCGCATTCGCATCACCGGTGGTCAGAAGCTGGAGGGGGTCATCCCCATTTCCGGCGCCAAGAACGCCGCCCTGCCGCTGATGATCGCCTCGTTGCTGACCTCCGAGACGCTGACGCTGAAGAACGTTCCCAACCTCGCCGACGTCAACCTCTTGGCGCGCATCCTGCGCAACCACGGCGTTGATCTGACCCTAGAGGGAAAGCGGGCGACCAAATCGAATTACCTTGGCGAAACCTACCAGCTCACGGCCCGCGACATCGTTGATACCACCGCACCTTACGAGCTGGTCTCACGCATGCGCGCCAGCTTCTGGGTGCTCGGACCGTTGATTGCCCGCTGCCGCCAGGCGCGGGTGTCACTGCCAGGCGGATGCGCCATCGGCACGCGGCCGGTCGACCTGCATCTGGTTGGCTTGAAGGCGCTTGGCGCCGACATCGAGATTGAGGCCGGATACGTCATCGCAAAGGCGCCCAAGGGCCTGCATGGGGCGCGCATCATCTTTCCAAAGGTTTCCGTCGGCGCGACCCACAACGTGCTGATGGCGGCCGTGCTGGCTAAGGGCGAAACCGTGATCGAGAATGCGGCGCGCGAGCCGGAAGTGGCCGACGTGGCGCGCTGCCTGGTCGCCATGGGCGCCAAGATCGAGGGCGTGGGCACGCAAACGTTGCATATCCAGGGCGTTGACCGGCTGGAAGGCGCACGCCATGCCGTGCTGCCGGACCGGATCGAGACCGGCACCTTCGCCATGGCGGTGGCTGCGACCGGTGGCAACGTATTGCTGCAAGGCGGCCAGATCGAGGATCTGGAGTCAGCTATGAACCTGCTGACCGACATCGGTGCTGAGGTAAAGGCAACGCCGGAAGGCATCCAGATCCGCCGCAATGGAGCTGGCATCAGAGCCGTTGACGTCGAGACCCAGCCCTTCCCCGGCTTTCCGACCGACCTGCAGGCCCAGTTCATGGCCCTAATGACGCGCGCCGACGGCACCAGTACCATCCGCGAGACGATCTTTGAAAACCGCTTCATGCATGTGCAGGAGTTGGCACGGCTCGGCGCGGACATCCACATGCATGGCGACCTCGCCACGGTAAAGGGCGTCAAACGGTTGACCGGGGCCCAGGTGATGGCGACGGATTTGCGCGCTTCGGTGTCGTTGGTCATCGGCGGCCTGATGGCCGACGGCGAGACCACGATCAACCGGGTCTACCACCTCGATCGCGGCTTCGAGCGGTTGGAGGAAAAGCTCACCAATTGCGGTGCGCGGGTGGAGCGCATCACTGGCTGAGTCAGGCGCCGAAACTTACCGCCCCATTTCGGCCAAGCCGATACGTCCATATGCTTATTTCCGGCAGAGGGAGGGCAGTATGGGCGAGCGCGGGAGCTTTCGTTGGGCGGCGTGGCTGCTGGCCGTTGCCGTGCTCGTCTGCAGCGCGTGGTTCGACCCGGCCCGCGCCGCCAGCATCGAGGATCTCCTCAAGGCCGACAGCGACAAGGTCGAGGTCCTGATCGCCAAACAGAATTTCAAGGCGGCCATAGAACCCGCACGCCGCCTGGTCGCCAAGGCGCGCAAACTGTTGAAGCCGGACGATCCGCAGCTGACCATCTATGCGGTGCAGCTTGCAGACATTCACGACCGCGCTGGCAATGCGGCCAAAGCCGTCGCAACGGCGCTGGCAGTGGCCAAATTCAACCCGCGAAGCGACGGCGATGATGGCAAATTGGTCGCCAGCTTGACGCGACTGGCGGGTATCCTCGCCAAAGCCGGAAAATTCGACGCGGCCGCTCAGGTGCTGAACAAGGCCATCGCCATCGCCGAGCGCGACAAGGGGCCGGACAGCCCCGAGGCGGTGAGGCTGCAGCGCGGTTTGACCGATGTCTATGAGCAGATGGGCCGCACCGCCGAAGCCGAGAGCCTGAAACAACGGCTGGATGCCGCTGAGGCCGATACCCGCAAGCGGGCCGCCCAGGGTGATGTCGTGGCGCAGGAAAAGCTCGACGCTGACCGGGACGGCAATTTGGGCGCGGCGCCTCCCGCGCCGTTGCCTGAGGCGCCTGCCGCAGGTGGCGCAGCTCCCAGCCCGGCTCCCCCCTCCTCTCCTTCACCAGGCGCAGCTCAGCCGGAAGCCGAGGCGCCCGTCGGTGCGCCCTCACCTGCGCCTGAGGAGCCAGCCACCGACGGTGCGGCTGCGCCGCCGCCTCCAGCCAAATCGGAAGCAGTGCCCAAACCGAAAAAGAAGGCGGCCACACGCGCTACGACCGCCAAGCCCCCCGCCGAGCCGGCCCAGTCGGCAGAAGCGGCGGCTCAATACAGCGTCGTGCCCGTGTTCTACGGCACCAACCGCAAACCGACCGAAGGCGCTGCCCGCGTTGGCTATTCGAGCGCCGAGAGCAAATCGCTCAGCATCGGCATGGCGATGGTGACGGTGCCCAGCACGCATGTCGTCCCCCAACTCGAGCGTCCCTGGGAGTTGCGCGTGCCCGGCACCGAAATCGTGCTCAGTTTCGAGGCGCAGGACCCCACACGCCACTTCACTATCAAATCCATCGAGGCGTTGCCCGAGGACCAGTTCATCGCGCGCGCCAAGAGCCAAGTTGCGAGCGCCAAGACCTACAAGGGCCAAGCCCTGGTGTTCGTGCACGGCTTCTACAATACCTTTGACGATGGGCTCTACCGCACCGCCCAGATCGCCTACGATTTGCAGTTCGACGGTGGTGCCTTCATGTATTCCTGGCCCTCCGCCGGCACGCTGGACGCCTACCGGACCGACCGGTCGAAAGCCAAGGCCGCGGGGGCAAAACTGCGCGAGTTCTTGACGCTGGTGGCGAACAAGACCGGTGCCACGCGGGTTTCCGTGATTGCGCACAGCATGGGCAATCTGCCCTTGCTGGAGGCGCTGGACGAGACGGTGCCGCTTTCCGGCCCCTCGCCATCGGCCGCCATCGACGAGGTCGTCCTGGCCGCCCCGGACATCGGGCGCAAGGAGTTTACGACGCTGGTCGAACACATGAAGAAGGTGCGCGGGGGGATTACTCTGTATGCGGCATCGAACGACCTTGCCCTGGAGGCCTCACGGACGCTGAACAGCGAACCACGCGCAGGCGACTCGGGCTATGGTGGACCACTGCTATTGCCGCATGTCGACACCATCGATGCGACGCGGGCGAGCACGCAATTTTTCCGGCTGAACCACTACTATGTCGCCGAGTCCTCGCCAATCTTGTGCGACGTCGAGCATCTTCTGCGCGGGGGCGTGCGGCCGCCGAGCGAGCGTTCGAAGATTCTTGCCGCCATCAAGGCCGATGCGGGCACCTATTATGCGTACCGGCCCTAACTACGCCGCCAGTCGGGGCGCGGCGGCCTTGACCTTGGCGTCCACGCCTGCCTCGAAGCGCGCGAAATTGCGGTTGAACAAACCGACCAAGCGCGAGGCCTCCCTATCATAGGCTGCGCCGTCGGCCCAAGTATCCCGGGGCGTCAGCATGCCCGGATCGACCCCCTCGGCAGCAAACGGCACCTCGAACCCGAACAGCGGATCGCGCCGCATCGGCGCCTTAGCGAGCGCGCCAGACAGCGCGGCATCCAACAGCTTGCGCGTCGCCCCGAGTGGCATGCGCCGCCCGCCAGCCCCGCATCGCCCCCCGGTCCAGCCGGTGTTCACCAGCCAGCAGGTCGCGCCATGCTGGGCGATTTTCTCGCGCAGCATGTTGCCGTAGACGCTCGGGTGGCGCGGCATGAAGGGGGCGCCAAAGCAGGTAGAAAAGGTCTCCTTGGGCTCGACGACGCCTTTTTCGGTGCCCGCGACTTTGGCCGTGTACCCCGACAGAAAGTGATACATCGCCTCATCTGGTGTCAGGCGCGCCAAGGGCGGCAACACCCCGAACGCATCGGCCGTTAGCATCACGATGTTCCTCGGATGCCCGGCTTGGCCCGACAGTTTGGCGTTGGCGATGAACTCCATGGGGTAGGCGCCACGTGCGTTTTCAGCCAGACTGGCGTCGTCGAAGTTGGGACGGCGCGTGACCTCGTCGATCACGACGTTTTCCAAGATTGCACCGAAGCGATTCACCGCGTTGAATATCTCCGGTTCTCCGGACGCCGAAAGACGGATCGTTTTGGCGTAGCACCCGCCTTCGAAATTATAGACGCCGCCGGCCGACCAGCCGTGCTCGTCGTCACCGATCAGTGACCGCCCCGGGGCCGCCGACAGCGTCGTCTTGCCGGTGCCGGAGAGGCCGAAGAACACCGCGACGTCGCCGGCCGCGCCCTCGTTCACCGAGCAGTGCATGGGCATGACACCAGCGTCAGGCAACAGGTAATTCAGATAGGTGAACACCGCCTTCTTGATTTCGCCCGCGTAAGAGGTGCCGCCGATCAGCACCAGCCGCTGGCCGAAATCGCAAGCAACCACCGTCTCCGACCGCGTCCCGTGACGCCCCGGATCGGCCTGGAAGGTCGGGACATCGACAATTGTCAGATCTGGCTCAAAGTCGGCCAGCTCAGCTTGGGTTGGACGGATCAGGAGATTGCGGATGAACAGGGCATGCCAGGCAAACTCGCAGATAACCCGCACGCGTAGCCGGTGCTTGATGTCCGCCCCGGCATAGAGATCCTGCACGTAGACTTGCCGCCCCGCCGGAAGCCCCCGCAGATGCGTCTTCACGTCAATTACCAGTTGCCCGAATTGGTCGGGCCGCATCGGTTTGGAGTTGTCCCACCAGACGCTGTGCTCGGTG
>JAYUAJ010000178.1:0-2049 GCA_043741375.1 Hyphomicrobiaceae bacterium
TCGGCCGGGAAATCCAGCCGGGAGAAGCGGCGCAATCGGATGAGGCGCTGGACGATTTCGTGCGCGAGCACGCCGAGAGCGCCTACCACGCTTGCGGAACCTGCAAGATGGGCCGCGCCGACGATCCTGGCGCCGTCGTCGACCCGCACTGCCGCGTGATCGGCGTCGCTGGATTGCGCGTCGCGGATTCCTCGATCTTCCCGCGCATCACCAATGGCAACCTGAATGCACCCTCGATCATGACGGGCGAAAAGGCGGCGGATATGATTTTGGGAAGGGATCCGTTGCCCGCGTCCAATCAGGAACCGTGGATCAATCCCAACTGGCGGACTAGCCAGCGGTGACTTTCCTCTCCCCCTACTTCAGGGGGAGAGGATGTTGCCCGCCTGCGCGGAGGCGCAAAACAGAAGGCGCGAAGCAGCGAGGAAACAGCGACAGGTGAGGGGCAGCCGCTTGCTCCGTACAGGTGGTGAGAGGGCCGGTGCGTGTCGCTGCCCCTCACCGACCGCGTGGCTCTTGCCGCCAAAGTGGGCGGCTGCGAGACGCGGGTCTCCTCTCCCCCTAAGAAGGGGGAGAGGGAAAGTCAGCACCCGCATTAATCACTATTCACTAGTCCCTAATCCCTAATCCCATCTCAATCACCAATCGCTCTTCCTGCAGACGGATATCGGCGATGATCTTGTCCAGGATCAGACAGGTCCGCTTAAACAGCTCCGACGAGCGCCGGTAGTCGGCCGCGGCGAAGAAATCCACGCGTCCCGCGCGGTACAGGTCCGCGCACTTGGCTTCGCCGCCGCCCGGCGGATGCACGGCAACCGCATAGCCGCCGTTCTTACGCATGACCGCCATGGAGGGAACGTCGGTGTCGCCGTCGCCGAAATAGACCATCTGGGAGAACGGGATCGGGCGCTTGGCTTCGGGCATATGGCTGTTGATCGACTGGCCGAGATCCTCGACGCCCTTGTTGATGCGGAACAGATATTGCGTCTTGCCGGTGTCGGTGATGACGCGCTTGGGGTACGGGACGTCGTAGGCCTCGAAGAAGTATTCCGACGCGAACACCGCTTCGAATTCCGGGTAGATGCTGGTGCCCTCGATGATCTCCTGCAGGCCGGACGAGACCAGGTAGTGCTTGATAGTGACCGGCGTCTCGGCGGCGATCTCGACGTAGTTGCCGATGGCCTTGAACCACTCGCGCACGCCCTCGAACAGCTCCACGGACCGCCCCTGTGCCACCAGGTTGGCGCGATCGATGCGCACGCCCTTGGCCTTGGCCTTCTTGTACATGAGGTGCATATACGTGATCAGATTATCGGCATGATGTTCTTTGGCGAAAGCATTCACCTCGGCCCAGAAGGTCGCCGGGTCCTCGCCGATCTGGGGCAGAAAGGTGTATTCCTGCATGGGGCGTGGGCTGAGCGTGCCGTCGAAGTCGTAGATCAGCGCGATGGTGTTCTTGAGGCCGGGCGTTGGTTTGGCGGGAGCTGGCTTCGATTTGGCCGTGGGTTTGCGCGTAGCCATCAGGAAAAACTCAAGCTGACGCGCCCGAGCGCGCCGAAATCAGCGATGAAGATATCGCCCTCGTGCAGAGGCAGCGGCGCCACGCACGTGCCCGTGGTGACCACTTCGCCCGCCTTCAGCCCGACGCCGATGCGCGAGAGTTCATTGGTGAGCCAAGTCAGCGCGATCAGCGGCCCGCCCAGCACATTTGCCCCTGTCCCATCGTGCTTCTCCGAGCGGCCACGCCGTCCCGAGATCGTCCCCACCACTTTGTGCGCGGCCAGGTCCATGCTGCGCCAATCGGCGGTGACGGCCGGACCCTTCATGAAGAGATGCGCACACGCATCATCAGCGATGAGCTGGGGCGCGCCGACCTTGGTAAAATCGGCATAGCGCGAATCCGGAATTTCGATCGACGGATGCAGCGTGTCAACGGCGGCCAGAACCTCGGCTTGTGAATACTCGGTCGCGCGCGGCGGGAGATCCGCAGCCATCTTAAAGGCGAACTCGGCCTCGGCCACCCGCATGCGATTGGAGCCAAGTTTTACC
>JAYUAJ010000179.1:0-2049 GCA_043741375.1 Hyphomicrobiaceae bacterium
AGGATCTCGGCGCGATCGCCGGGCCAGGCACGCTTCAATCGCATCTCGAAGCGCGCAAAGCCTTCGAAACCGATGCGCTCACCGCCTATAAGTGTATGCCATTTGCTGTACTGCTGCCTCGTACGACCGAGGAAGTGAGCCGGCTTTTGGCATATTGCAACGCTAACGAAATCAAGGTTGTGCCGCGCGGCGCCGGCACCTCGCTGTCCGGCGGTGCGCTGCCGACCGAGGACGCCGTCGTCTTGTGCGTCTCGCGCATGTCACGCGTCCTGGAACTCGACTACGACAATCGATTTGCGCGCGTCGAGGCAGGTCTCACCAATTTGGCGATCTCCGACGCTGTCGCGCCCGACTTCTTCTACGCCCCCGACCCCTCCAGTCAGCTTGCCTGTACCATTGGTGGCAACATCGCCATGAACAGCGGCGGGGCGCATTGCCTGCGCTATGGCGTGACGACGCAAAATCTGCTTGGGGTCAAGATGGTGCTGATGAATGGCGATATCATTGAGCTGGGCGGCCCACATCTCGATGCTCCGGGTTACGATCTGCTCGGGCTGATTGTCGGCTCGGAAGGCCAGCTTGGGGTCGTCACCGAAGCCACCGTCCGCATCCTCCGCAAGGCTGAAGGAGCACGTCCGGTCCTGTTCGGGTTTGCCTCCAGCCAGGCGGCGGGCGCTTGCGTCTCCAACATCATCGGGGCTGGCATCATGCCGGTCGCGATCGAGTTCATGGATCGTCCCGCCATCAAGGTCTGCGAGGAGTTCGCAAAGGCGGGCTATCCTTTGGATGCCGAAGCAATGCTGATCATCGAGGTCGAAGGCTCCGAAGCAGAGATCGACCACCAGCTGACGTTGATCGACAATCTCGCTCGCCCTTATGCGCCCACCACCACGCGCATCAGCAAAAGCGCTGAGGAAAGTGCCGCGATTTGGAAGGGCCGCAAGTCGGCATTCGGCGCCGTTGGCCGGATCGCAGACTATGTCTGTATGGACGGCACCATTCCGCTCTCGACTCTGCCGCAGACGCTCGCGGTCATAGCCAAGATCTGCGGCGACGCCGGTTTTATGGTCGCCAACATCTTTCATGCTGGCGATGGCAACCTGCATCCATTGATCATGTACAACGCCAATAAGCCGGGCGAACTTGAGCGCGTGGAGAAGGCGGGTGCGGATATCCTTAGGCATTGCGTCGAAGTTGGCGGTTGTCTCACCGGCGAGCACGGAGTCGGCATCGAAAAGCGCGACCTTATGACCTTGCAGTTCAACGCGGTGGACCTGGAGCAGCAGATGCGGTTGAAAAGCGTGTTCGACCCGCATTGGCTGTTGAACCCGTCCAAGGTATTCCCGCTGGATGGGCGCAAGGCCGCCTGAACAAAGAGATCCGTGTGCTGCAAAGTATCGAAAGACCGGTCGATGAGCGCGAGCTTGCGGGCCTTGTTGCCGAGGCCGCGCGCAGGCGCTGGCCGTTTGAGATTGCTGGCACCGGATCCAAGCGGCGCGCGGGCAGGCCCATGGAGGTTTCAGGCGTCCTCACCACGCGAAACTTGCGTGGCATAACGCTCAGCGAACCGACCGAGCAGGTCATATCGGCCCGTTCGGGTACCTTGATGAGCGTGCTGGATGCAGAACTCGCCAAGCACAATCAGATGCTGGCAGCCGAACCAGTGGACCTCGGACCGATGTTGGGCGAACCGGCAGGGCAGGCGACTGTTGGCGGAATGGTGGCGACGAACATTTCGGGCGCGCGCCGCATTCAGCGCGGCGCCGTGCGGGATCATCTGCTTGGCATCCGCTGTGTAAATGGCCGTGGCGAGATCGTGAAATGGGGTGGCCGCGTCATGAAGAACGTGACGGGTTACGACCTGTGCCGAACACTAGCGGGTTCCTGGGGCACATTGGGTGTGTTCACGGAACTCACCATGCGTGCCATTCCGCGCGCTGAGGAAACCCGAACGCTGATCCTGCTCGGCCAACCCGATGCCATCGCCATCGAGGTGCTGTGTCAGGCGATGTCGACTCCATTCGAAGTTTCGGGAACCTTCCACATCCA
>JAYUAJ010000180.1:0-2047 GCA_043741375.1 Hyphomicrobiaceae bacterium
CTGTCGTCCAGCGGCCAAGCGAGACAGATGTTGGCGCAAAGGCCGGCAGTGCCCTGGCCGCTGTCGTTGCCAATCTATCCGAGTTTGAAACTGAGAAAGTGCTCGAACACGAGGTCGAGCCATTGGCTCATCTGATGAGCGATTCCGCCAAAGCATTCATCGCCATCGGGCAGAAATTTGCAGCCCATGAGACCGTCAATCATCGGGCGAAGGAGTATGTGCGCGGTTGCGTTCACGCTAATTCAGCTGAGGGTTTCAACTCTCAGGTTCGCCGAACCGTCATTGGCGTCTTTCACCACATCAGCCCCGAGCACGCCGACCTCTATTTTGGCGAAATAGGTTTCCGCTGGTCTCAACGGTGGCCGAGCTATCGCCGATTCTTGGTGACGGCCTGAGCGGTCAGGCGGCGGCGGCTTTGGGCTGACGATCGGCCGGTTTGGCAATGACCTCCAGCCCGTCGGTGAACTTTACTCCCAGGATGAGTTTTGGCAACTGGTTGTGACCGTCGAGCCGTCGCCAGGACCTCTGGGCCGCCTCGACCAGCTTGAACACCATGGCAAGCGCGGTGCGGTTCGAGAGGCAGCCTTTGGCGCGGATCGTCCGGTGGCGGACGGTCGCGAAGGTGCTCTCGATCGGGTTCGTCGTACGCAGATGCTTCCAGTGCTCGGCGGGAAAATCGTAGAAGGCCAACAGCGCATCGCGATCTTTCTCCAGACAGTCGGCGGCCTTCTCGTATTTCAGCGCGTAGCTCTCGATGAAGGCGTCGAACGCGGTGACGGCGCCTGCCTTCGTTTCTGCCATCCAGATCTCCTGTAAGGCTCGCTTGGCCTTCGGCTGCTGGCTCTTGGGCAGCTTGGCGAGCACGTTGGCGGTCTTATGCACCCAGCACCGCTGCTCCCGCGCCGCCGGCCAGACCTCGCCTGCCGCCTTCCAGAAGCCGAGTGCGCCATCGGCGATCACCAGCTCGGGCTGAACGTCGAGCCCGCGCCGCTTCAGATAGAGCAGCAGATCGCGCCAGTCGTGCGCACTTTCCCTTGCGCCATCGGTGAAACCGACGAGCTCCTTCTTGCCCTCCGGCGTCGCGCCGATCAGCACGAGAATACACTGCTTCTCGTCCTCGAGCCGCGCTTCAAGATGGATTCCGTCGGCCCAGATGTAGACGTAGCGCTTGGCCGAGAGATCGCGCTTTTGCCACTGCGCGTGATCGTCCTGCCAGACATCTTTCAGGCGGCCGATCGTCGTTGCCGAAAGACCGCTCGCATCCTTGCCGAGCAACGCTGCGAGCGCATCGCCAAGATCGCCGGTCGAGACGCCCTTCAAGTAGAGGATTGGCAGCAGCGTCTCGATCGACTTCGAGCGCCGGGCGTAAGGCGGCAGGATCGACGGCGTGAAGCGGACGCGGGCGGGGTCATCGGCCGCGGCGGCGCGGTCACGCACGCGCGGCTGGCGCACGGCGACAGGGCCGATGCCGGTCATGACCTCGCGCTCGGGCAGGTGACCGTGGCGCACGACGCGTCGGTGGCCGTCTTCGGTCTCGAGGCCGGCATGCTTGGCCAGGAACGCCGAGACCTCCGCCTCGACCGCCTGGGCGAGCAGGGCGCGCGCCCCGTTGCGCAGGATCTCGGTGAGCTGGTCGCTAAAAGTTCCTGGCTGAATCAGCTTGGTGACGTTATCATTCTGCACGGCATATCGCTCCTTCGGTGGAGAAGTGGAGGCGTCAAGCACCCCCACGATATGCCGCCTTCCCGATTCTCGCCGTCACCAACTTCCGGCCATAGCTCCGTGGACACTCGTTGGATATTGTCACCATAGAGAGCGCGGAACAGCCAAAGCGCATTGAATGGTTTAATGCGCGGGTACCACTGGGTTGGAGCAGAGGCGACTATGAACCAGACGACCCGGCTCTGAAGAGGACACGCGAATGGCTCGTCGATATTCGCAACAAGGCAATCGCGCATTCGATTGATGGAAGTATCGACGCTCCCACTATCGATCAGATTCGGGAGGCAGTGCGTGTGGCAACCGACATTGCTCGACACGCCTCGCT
>JAYUAJ010000181.1:0-11492 GCA_043741375.1 Hyphomicrobiaceae bacterium
CCCCCTACAGCGCCTGTTTCGTTTTTGGGGCTATGCTGTTGACCCCTCCGGTTGCAACGCCTAACGTCCCGGCGACATTGACGAAACAGGCCTTCCCTATGACCAAATCCAGCGGCGCGGCGCCCTCGAGCGAAAAATGGTCGCAGCAACGCGCGACCGCACTCTTAGTGCTGGCGGACGGCACTGTCATTGAAGGCGCTGGCCTCGGAGCATCCGGCTCGGCCGTCGCTGAAGTGTGCTTCAATACTGCCATGACCGGCTACCAGGAGATCCTCACCGATCCCTCTTACAGCGGCCAGATCGTCACCTTCACCTTCCCCCACATCGGCAATGTCGGCGCCAACGTCGAGGACAGCGAGACGTCCAACCTCGCCCAGGCGTCGGCAGTGCGCGGTTGCGTTCTGCGCGCGCCCGCGACCGCCCCGGCCAACTACCGCTCCAAGAGCGATTTTTCCGCTTGGCTAACCAAACGCGGCATCATCAGCATGGCCGGCGTCGATACGCGCGCGCTGGCGGCCTTGATTCGTGAAAAGGGCATGCCTAACGCCGTCATCGCGCACGATCCGGCTGGCAAATTCGACCTGGCGAAACTGAAAGCCGAAGCCGCTCGGTGGCCGGGATTGGAAGGCCTGGATCTCGCCAAGGAAGTCACCTGCGGCCAAAGCTACGCCTGGGACGAGAAGGCCTGGACCTGGGACCAGAAGGCTTACGCGCGCCAGTCCGCCCCGGACTTCCATGTCGTCGCCGTGGACTACGGCGTGAAACTCAACATCCTGCGCTGCCTGGCCAGCGCGGGTTGCCGCGTCACCGTGGTGCCGGCCACCGCGAGCGCCACCGATATTCTCGCCCGCAAGCCGGATGGCATTTTCCTCTCGAACGGCCCCGGCGATCCGGCCGCCACTGGAAAATACGCGGTGCCGATCATCAAGGCGCTGGTCGCTTCCGGCCTTCCGGTGTTCGGCATCTGCCTCGGCCATCAGATGCTCGGCCTCGCGCTCGGTGGCCGTACCGGAAAAATGAAGCAGGGCCATCATGGCGCCAATCATCCGGTGAAGGATCACACCACGTCCAAGGTTGAGATCACATCGATGAACCACGGTTTCGCCGTTACCCAGGCCTCGTTGCCGGCCAATGTGGTCGAAACCCACGTGTCGTTGTTCGACGGCTCTAATTGCGGTTTGCAGCTGAAGGACAAGCCGGTGTTCTCGGTGCAGTACCATCCCGAGGCCTCCCCCGGTCCCGAGGACAGCCACTATCTATTCCGCCGCTTCGTAAACCATATGCGCGCCAAACGCGGGCTTCCCGCCCTCGATGAGCGTAAGGCGGCGTAACGGGCGAATATCAAGTGTCGAATTGGCGTAAGGAGTACACCTCATGATCGACGACAGCGTCGCCAACATGGTCGCGATCGTCCTCACCGCGCTCTTCCTGGGGCTGCTCAACTCATTCCAATACGCCGAGACGCAATTGCCACCCGGCTCGCTGCCGCAGATCCGCTTGCCGCTCAATCCCACGACCGGCGAAGATGGTCCGATAGTCAAGCCGGGCACCCTGATCACCGGGGCGCTTGCCCCGTTGAGCGCCTGGGTCTCAAAGCTCGGCAAGGAGCACCCGCTGGTCGGCCGCGTCTGGTCGCCGTCGGCGCAGGAAAGCGTGCTGCCCGCCGAAGTGGTGCGCGCCGCCGCCGAGGCCGATGTGGTGCTGGTGGGCGAAACCCACGACAATCCCGACCATCACAAACTGCAAGCCTGGCTGCTGCGCCAACTCGCCGCCAAGGGCAAGCGCCCTGCCGTGGTGATGGAAATGATCGGCACCGACAAAGCCGACGATCTCGCGAACGTGCAGCTGGTCAGCAACGTCACCAGCGATAGCATCGGGACAAAACTTGATTGGGAGAACAGCGGCTGGCCGTCGTTTAGCATCTACCGTCCGATCGTCGATGCTGCGCTCGGCAACAACCTCACCATTCTGCCCGGGGACGCACCCAAGGACATGGTGCGCCAGGTGAGCCAGCAGGGCATGACCGCCATCTCCTACAGCGAACGCGTGCGCCTCGGCGTCGGCTCGCAATTGCCGGCGGCCCTGGCCGCCTCGCTCACCGATGAGTTGAAGGCGTCCCATTGCAACCAGCTGGCCGACGCCGATGTCGCCGGGATGGTGCAGGTGCAGCGCTTCCGCGACGCCGAACTTGCCGACAACGTGTTGAAGGCGGTCGACAAATCGAGCGGCAATGGCGTCGTGCTGATCGCCGGAGCGGGCCATGTGCGCTCGGACCGCGGCGTTCCGCTTTATCTGCGCACGCGCGCCTCGGGTCTCAAGGTGCTGACCATCCAGTTCAGCGAAGTCATCACGGGCGTCGAGAACCCGGACGACGGCGTGCCCCATGACGCCAGCGGCAAGCCGGCGGCCGACTTCGTCTGGTACACGGCCCGCACTGAGCGTCCCGATCCGTGCGGCGAGCTGCAGAAGCAGCTGCAAGGCAAGACCTCGCCGGGCTGATGTTCGCGGCACACTGGGTGTCCGGCACTGATTGCGCTGGCACGCGCGCGGAATGCTTGGCATTCTGGTGAGAGCGCAACAAGTGCCTGACACCGAGCAAACCGCTGCACGAGGACCCCATGAGGATTGCCATTGGCGGCGATAGCGCCGGCCTGCCGCTCATCGAAATCATCGGTAAGCATCTTGCAACTAAGCCGGGCATCGACGTCGCCGACCTCTCGCCCGGCAAGGACAACGCCAAGGAGTTCTACGCCAACACGGCCGAGCGCGTGGCCATGGCGGTAGCAGCCGGCAAATATGATCGCGGCATCCTGGCCTGCGGTACCGGCATCGGCGTCGCGATCGCGGCCAACAAGGTGCCCGGCATCCGTGCCGCACAGACTCACGACACCTATTCGGCCGAGCGCGCCGCCAAAAGCAACAACGCCCAAATCATCACCATGGGCGCGCGCGTGATAGGACCCGAGCTGGCCAAGAGTATCGTCGATGCCTGGCTCGCCAGCGACTTCGATCCCGAGGGGTCGTCAGCCAGCAACGTGGCCGCCATCGACGCCCTGGAGGCGCGCCAGGCCAAGACCGGCAAATGACCTTCACGCTCTCGGTCAATACCAATCCGTTCGTGAACCGCTTTGCCGACCCCGGCGAGCTCATCCGCACCATCGCGGGCGAATGCGGGCTCGGGCACATCCAGATGGTGCACGAGTTCATCACGCCGCTGTGGCCGGCGCCCGTGCTCAACCGGCTGACGAAATCGACGGCCAAGGCCTGCGCCGACACCGGCGCCAAGGTCACCTCGATGATGACCGGGCCGTACGGGCGGCTCAATCACTTTGGCCATCCCGACGCTGACGTGCGCGGCTATCATGTCAACTGGTTCAAGGGCATGGCCGACATCGCCGCCGATATTGGCTGCCCAGCCATCGGCACGCAGTTCGCGATCATGACGTATGAAGATTATGACGACACGAAGCGGCGCGAAGCCCTGCAGTCCGCAGCGCTGGACTGCTGGCGCCAGGTTGCCGAACATGCGGCGCGGCGTGGGCTGACCTGGCTGTTCTGGGAGCCAATGTCGGTCGGGCGCGAATTCGGGCACACGATTGCCGCGACCAAGGAGCTGCAGCGCTGGATCGATGCCGCGAAGCTGCCGATCCCGCTGCGGCCGATGGTGGATATCGACCACGGCGACGTGACCTCACCCGATCCCGCCGATATCGATCCCTATGCCTGGGCGGAGCACTTTGCAGCCACCTCGCCGATCATCCACATCAAACAATCGACCATGAACAAAGGCGGGCATTGGCCGTTCACGGCGCAGTTCAACAAGGACGGACGCATCACGCCTGAAAAGTTGCTGTCTGCGGTCCGGGAAGGCGGCGGACATAACAACGAACTCTGCCTCGAGTTGGCCTTCCGCGAGCGCGAGCCGGCCGACCGATCCGTGGTCGCGGCGATTGCCGAGTCGGTGGCCTATTGGGCGCCATTTGCTGATACGGGGTTGGCGGTCAGGCAGCGAGCTGGCCTGATGACACAGCCCAACTCGGGTCTATAGTGGCGCATGACCCGCGCTCCCAAACTTCCCGCCAGTCGCTCCGAACCCCGTCCCGCCCGCCGCTCGGATGCCGGCCCGCGCATCGGCCTGGCGCTTGGTGGCGGCGCGGCCAAAGGGCTGGCGCATATCCCGATGCTGGAGGCGTTCGACGATCTTGGTCTGAAGCCGTCGATCATTGCGGGTACCAGTATCGGCGCCATCGTGGGGGCCAACTATGCGTCCGGCATGAGCGGGCGCGAGATGCGCGCCTACGCCTTGAAGCTGTTCGCCCGGCGCACCGAGCTGTTGCGCCGCATCGCCACGCGCTGGCCGGGAGCCCTGACGACGCTCTGGAACCCGTTCACGCCCGCCCTGTTCAGTGCCGAAGCGCTGGTCGAAATCCTGATGCCGGAGACGTTGCCGCTCACCTTCGAGAAGCTGCAACTGCCGTTCTTGACAGTCGCAACCGACTTTTACGCCCAGGAACAGGTGCTGTTCGAGAGCGGCCCGCTGATCCCCGCCATCGCCGCCAGCTCCGCGCTGCCCGCGCTGATGACGCCGGTCGAGCACGAGGGGCGGGTGTTGATTGACGGCGGTTTCGTGAACCCGACCCCGTTCGACATTCTGCGCGAGCGTGCCGATATCACGGTGGCCATTGACGTCACCGGCACCACGCGCTCGCGGACGCCGGGAAAGTTACCGAACTCGTTCGAAGTTTCCATCGGCGGGGCGCAGATCACGCTGGCCTCGATCGTGAAGGAAAAACTGAAACAGGGTGGCCCCGACGTGCTGATCCGCCCCGCGGTGAACCAGTTCGCGGCCATGGATTTCCTGAAGGTGAGCGAGATCCTGGACGCCAGCGAGCCGGCCAAGGAGGAGTTGAAACGCAAGCTGACGGCCGCGCTGGAGCGCCTGCTGCGCCAAGGCGCCGAGCCGGCTTAGACCAATCGGCTGGCGCTGTGACCGTCGGGCGGATGGCCCTTTGCGGAACGTGATCTCAGTGATAAACTTCCCGTGATCGAATGACTCGCGCGGGCATGCCTCTTTACTCATGAAGCAACAACACCCTACCGAATGGCTCACGGTCGCCGTGATCCTCTCCACCACTGCGGTCTGGATGCTGTCCACCTGGGCGGCCGGCCGGCTTGGACTTTGGCCGTTGCTGGGGCTCGCCGTGCTCTGCGTCACGCTGCATTCGTCCTGCCAGCACGAAGTGTTGCATGGTCATCCGACTCGCAGCCGGCGCCTCAACGAGCTGCTGGTGTTCCCGGGCGTCGGGCTGTTTTTCCCGTTCCGGCGCTTCATGACCTTGCATTTGAAGCACCACAACGATCCCAACCTCACCGACCCGTACGAGGATCCCGAGACCAACTACATGGCCAAGGCCGCCTGGGACCGCTTGCCCGCGCCCGTGCAGTGGGTGCGCGAGGCCAACAACACGCTGCTCGGCCGGCTGATCATCGGGCCGTTTATCGGCGTGATCGGCTTTTGGCTGGCCGAAGCCAAGCTGATCGCGTCCGGCGATGCGCGCGTGCGAAAAGCCTGGGCGCTGCATGCCATCGGCGTGGTGCTGGTGCTGTACTGGGTGATGGCGGTTGCGGGCCTGAATGTCTGGACCTATCTGTTCGCGGTCGCGGTCCCCGGTTTCTCGCTGCTCGGCGTGCGCACCTTCCTTGAACATCGCGCCGAGGAGGCCGTGCCGCACCGCACCTGCATCATCGAGGACCAGAGCGGCGTGTTCGGGTTGCTGTTCCTGCACAACAACCTGCACCTGGTGCATCACGCCCTGCCAAAGGCGCCGTGGTACGAGCTGCCGAAACTCTATCGCGACGGCAAGGCGGCCTTCCTGGCGGCCAACGCGGGCTACATGTTCCCGAGCTATTGGGACATGGCGCGGCAGTATCTGTTGCGCTCCAAGGCGCCGCTGCCGCATCCCTTCCTGGACGAGCAGCACCGTTGAGCGCTCCGATCGCCGCCCTGGCGATGTACGACTGGCCGGAGGTGAGCGCGGCCAACGATGCGCTGTGGGCGTTCTTGCACCACTATCTCGCCGGACGCGGCATCGATGCGCCGGGGTCTCTACTCCATGACCGTCCCTACCATGAGCCGTGGAGGTCGCCCGATCTGCTGCTGGCCCAAACCTGTGGCTATCCGTATGCCACGGAACTGCGCACCCATGTGCAGCTGGTCGCCACCCCGGCCTATGCCGCCGAGGGCTGCCAGGGCACGGACTATTGCAGCCTGATCATAGCGGGACGCGCGAGCGGCATCCAATCCCTGGCCGGGATCGGCGCGGCGACCGCTGCCGTTAACTCCGCGCACTCGCACTCGGGCTATTGGGCTTTTCGCGCGGCGATTGCGCGCGATCCGGCCGCGCCGCCACCGCGCCGCGCCGTGCTCAGCGGCGGACACCGGCAATCGCTCGCCCTGGTCGCGGACGGCACGGCCGGCCTTGCGAGCATCGATGCCGTGTGCTGGGCGCTGGCGCTGCGCCACCAGCCGGACGCCGCCGCAGAGGTCCGCATCATCGCCCGCTCGCCGATGGCCCCGGGACTGCCGTTGATTTGTGCGGCGTCCATCAGCAGGCGCACTGTGGGAGCCCTGCGCGATGGGCTGCAGGCCATGATGCGCGACCCGGCCCTGGCACCCGCGCGCGACCGCCTGCTGCTGTCCGGCCTCGACGTCCTGCCAGACACCGCCTACGACCGTATCCTCGAGCTGCGGGATTTGGCGTTGGCCAAGCCGTTCCCCGGGCTCGAAGGGGGGCCGTAGCTCTTTCTACTGATCACGTCGTGTGGCGACGCCCCACCCTGCCCTCCCCCTCAAGGGGGGGAGGGGGAAAATCCGCGTATCGACCATTGCGTCCTGTCGCTACGCTTATTGACATGCACAGTTTATGGGTAGTTCGACGGGTGATTCGAATCGTGGCGTAAATGTGTCTGAACTTAGTCGACAGGTTGCGGGGCGTGTCCAACTATCGCGATACGGATCGGGCTTGGTGCTCCCCGTACTGCCAAATTCGTTAAGACGTTCAAGGACTTATTCGGCCGCAGGGCAATGGTCAGAGGTATCTTGGGGACATGATCGCCCTCTTCGGCCAGCGGCGGCCTATCCGTCCTGCGACGGCGCCGTCCGGCCGCAGATGAGGTTCGTGTCCCCGTTGGCCCCCGTTCCCGCACGGCTAGGGTCGAAACACCCCCTCTCACCGTTCTTTGCGGGGAGAGGGCCGGGCTGAGGGGCAGCCACAAGCACGGCCCTTAAGCTACTGACAGGGCTGAAAGACTCAAGCCTGAGCAAGCTGCGGCCCCTCACCCTGACCCTCTCCCCGTAAGAACGGGGAGAGGGAATTGGTGCTCACCGGCGCGTGTGCATGGAGGCGCGGACGGCCGGCGGACCGCAGCGGCGCCAGTGCCAGGCCAGCGATGACGATCCTGTCCCCAAACCCTGGAGCCTTTGACGCAATGGCCGTGAACCGTACGGTGCAATAGCGAGAGCGTACTGCGCCGCTGCCTTATCGCCCGCCGATGCGGATCTCGGCTGGGCGCTCGAGCAGCTCGGCGACCTGGGCGTAGCGCTTGCGCAGGCGCTCGCCGACGAGCACGGCGAGGTCCCTGGGGATGGTCAGCACCAGCTTCTTGCCCTCGGCGGTCACGGGCGTGCGTTGGATGATGCCGGGGGCGCCGGCCGAGAGCATGTGGACCGCGCGGATGGCATAGCCAACCAGAAGCGCGCGCTTCTGCTCGGGCGGGGTCAGCAGCGGCAGCAGCGTTGCGTCGGCCGGCGCCAGCGGTTCGTTGCCGATGTGCCGGTAGCACACCGCCAGCGCCACGAACACGCGCCCGGGATGATCGACGCCGGAGAGCGACGCGCGCGCAATCAGATCGACGCTCTGGGCGCCGCGGTAGTCGGGATGGGCGCGCCAGCTGATGTCCGACATCAGGCAGACGGCGTGGCGCAAGCGGCGCTGCTCGGCGCTTTCCTTGACGGCGGCGGCTGCGAACAGCTGGTCGGTCCACACGCACAGCTCGTGGCCGTGCAGCGGCGAGCGCGAGCGCAACACGGCGGAGTCCTCGCAATAGGCCAGCAGCGGATCGCGCGCGCGCTCGGCCTTGGGCAGCAGGGCGTACAGCAGGCCTTCGCGGATGCCGTGCACGGAGAACACGACCTCGCGCACCGCCAGGCGTTCGATCACGTGTTTCAACAGCAGTGCGCCCAGCGGCAACACTTCGCGCCGGGCCGGTGAAATGCGCGCAAAGTTGGTGTTGCGCAGCTTGCCGCCCTTGGCGATCAGATCGCAGAACTTGACGGCCGAGGCGGCATCGATGCTGTAGCCGTGCGTGATGTGTAAGGGGTAGCGGGTCTCCTCCATGTGCAGCATGGCGAAGTTGCGCCAGGTGCCGCCGACGGCAAAGAACAATTTGGCCATGCCGCGCTTTAGCCAGGAGACGCCGTCAAGATCGCTGGCTATCAGCTTTTCGGCTTTGTCGAGCGAACCGCCGCTGCGCTGCGCCAGGCGCAGGCCCCCGAGCGGCAAGGTGACCGCCGTCGCCGCGCTGTGGGCCGCCACGTCCACCAGTTCCAGACTGCCGCCCCCCAGGTCGCCGGCGATCCCCTGGGGGTCATGAAACCCGGACTGGATGCCGAGCGCCGCCAGTTCCGCCTCGCGCTGCCCCGACAGCAGCATGACCTTGGCGCCGGTGATCTTCTCGATGTCGGCGATGAAGCCGGCGGCGTTTTCGGCATCGCGCACCGCAGCCGTCGCCACCACCCAGGGCCGGCCCGCGCCGAGCTGTTGGGAGAGTGCACGAAAGCGCGCCAGGGCTTCCAGAGTGCGCTCGACGCTATCGCCCGCCAGCTTGCCATTGGCCGCAACAGAACGGCCGAGACCCGCCAGTACCTTTTCGTTGAACAGCGGCGTCGGCGAGCGGCTGGCGCCCTCGTAGACCACCAGCCGTACCGAATTCGAGCCGATGTCGATCACAGACACGGGCGTGCGCTCGTCCAGCCTGCCGTGCGCACGCGGCAGCAGGCTGTCATCATCGTTGCGCTGCACCAATGCCGGCCTCATGCGTCCTTGCGTGTGGTCCACGTCACCCGTGGCGGGAAGTTCTGCTTCAGTGCCTCGCCGCGCCCCGACAGGCTGGGGTTTTTCATGAAATACTCGTGCGCGTTGAACGGTTCCTCGCCCGGCCCCGGCTCGATGCGTTCCGAGCCGCCATCCGAGAGAATGCGCCAGCTTTGCTGGTTGTCGCGCAGGTTGGCGACCATGATCTGGTCCAGAATCTGCTCGTGCACCGTCGGGTTGCGGATCGGCGTCATGGCCTCGACGCGCCGGTCGAGATTGCGCATCATCATGTCGGCCGAGGCGATATAGACCAGCGCCTCGCGCGAAGGCAAGCCGTGCCCGGCCCCGAAGCAATAGATGCGGCCATGCTCGAGAAAGCGGCCCACCAGGCTTTTGGCGCGGATGTTGTCGCTGAGGCCGGGCACGCCGGGACGCAAGGAACACATGCCGCGCACCACGATATCGATCTGGACGCCGGCAACGCTGGCTGCATACAAGCCGTCGATGATACCGGCGTCGACCAGGGCGTTCATCTTCATCCAGATGGCAGCGGGGCGGCCCGCCTTGGCATGGGCGATCTCGTCGCCGATCAACCTCATGACGAGCTTGCGGATGCCGTGCGGCGAGGCGGCCATGGCGACCAGGTCTTCGGGTTCGGCATAGCCGGTGACGTGGTTAAAGATGCGCCCGACATCGCGCCCGATCACCGGATCGGCGGTGAAGAACGAGATGTCGGTGTAGAGTTTTGCCGTAGTCGGATGATAGTTGCCGGTGCCGATATGGCAATAGGTGGCGATGCCGCCGTCCTGGCGCTTCACGATCAGGCCGAGCTTGGCGTGGGTTTTCAACTCGACGAAGCCGTAGACCACATGCACCCCGGCCTCGGCCAGCATGCGCGCCCAGCTGATGTTGGCCAGTTCATCGAAGCGCGCTTTGATCTCGACCACGGCGGTGACGGCCTTGCCCGCCTCCACCGCTTCCTTCAGGAGCTGCACCACGGGAGAATCGCGGCTGGTGCGATAGAGCGTCCACTTGATGGCGATGACGTTGGGGTCGGCGACCGCCTGTTTCAGGAACTGCACCACCACGTCGAAGGATTCGTAAGGGTGGTGGACGACGAAGTCCTTCTGCCGGATGGCGGCAAAGCAATCGCCGCTCATCGCCATCACGCGCTCGGGGAACCGCGGCACATAGGGCGTGAAGGTTAGGTCCGTGCGCTCTGGCAGGATCAATTCCTTGGTGTCGACCAAACCCAGGAGGCCTTCCTGCTGGAAGATCTCGGTCGCCCCGACGCCCAGCTGCTGGAAGACGAATTTTTGCAGGTTCTTGGGCATCGAGGCGTCGACTTCGAGCCGGATGACCATGCCGGTCTTGCGCCGGTTGAGGGCTGCGTCCTCGACCTTGCGCTGCAGATCCTCGGCCTTGGGGCCGATGTCGAAATCGCTGTCGCGCAGGATGCGAAAAGCGCCAGCACCAAGCGTGGTGTAGCTGGGAAACAGGCGCGTCACGAACAGGCTGATCACCTGCTCGATACGCACGAAGCGAATGACCGGCGTCTTGCCGTTGCCGCCAGGGCCGCCAAGGTCGGCCAGCCGCATGAAGCGCGGCGTCATGGGCGGGATCGGCAGCAGGGCGTGCATGGTTCGGTTATCGCCGCCATGCAGGAGGTCGAGCACGACCGTGAAGCCGAGCGAGGGTATGAACGGGAAGGGATGGGCGGGGTCGACAGCGATCGGCGTTAGCACCGGAAACAGTTCGTCCATGAAGCGCTGTTCGAGGGCGGCATAGTCGCCGTCGGTGAGTTCCGACTCTTCGACGATCAGCATGCCCTCTTTGGCCATTTCCCCGCGCAGACTGTTCCAGAGGTCCTGCTGATCCTTGGTGAGCTTGGAGGCGACTTCGTTGATCTTGGCCAGCTGCTCGGCAGCGGTAAAGCCTTCCGCGCTGCGCGTCATATCGCCGGCATGCGAGCGCTCGAACAGGCTCGACACCCGCACCATGTAGAATTCGTCGAGGTTCGAGGCCGAGATCGAGAGAAAGCGCAACCGCTCCAGTAGCGGATGGCGCCGGTTGGCGGCTTCCTCGAGCACGCGGTGGTTGAATTGCAGCCAGCTCAATTCCCGGTTGTAGAAGCGCTTGGGGTCGGTCAAGGGCTCGTACTTGGCCTTGCCGTTAGCGGCAGGTTCGATGGGCTTGGATTTGCGTTGCATGGGAAACCGGATAGGAGATAAGGGCTTGGACTGTTGGTATCCCAATAACACAGGACGCGTGTCTCAAATCGTTGCGGCGAGGAAATTGTCATCCGGGCGCAGCGCAGCGTTTTGACGGTGCGCTGCAGACCCGGGATCTCCATCGGCGCTTGCCCCAGTTCCACTACGACAGGGCTGAGGGAGATCCCGG
>JAYUAJ010000182.1:0-2038 GCA_043741375.1 Hyphomicrobiaceae bacterium
AGGAGCCGGCAGAGTCCGAAGACAGGCTCGCTCTGGCCATGTGTATCGGCATGCAGAGTGTCGGGCCGGACCTTGGACTGGTTTTTGAGCAGGCCGTCCAGAATATGCACGGCCTCCCAAACACCGCAGGGGATAAATGTCGTGAACAGCGCAATGTAGCTGTCGGCGATGTGGTGATAGGCGATGCCGCCGTACCCGCCATAACGAATGTGCCTGGAGCCGATGAGATTATTCTCACGCAGCATGACATGCGTTCCATCCGCGATCGCCGCCTGCCCGGAACCCCAGTGCCTGGGCAAGGAAAATCGAGCATACGCGTTGATCAAATCGGTCATTGCTGCTTCGAGTTTGCCGGCGTCGATGTGCTGGGCGTTGATGCGGCGCAATGCCTGCTGGGTGACAATGTCGGGCGCATGCCTGGCCGTCTGGGTCGGGCCAAGATTGCACCCGTAGCCAAAGACGGTGAACACGTAGCGGCGCAACGCTTGCGAAATTTTCGGATCGGCGCCGGACGGCGGCACGAAATGGCGCGTGTAGCGGGTCCAGTGCTCGGCATTCTTGAGGATGTCGAGCAGATGACGCTCTGGCATTCGAGCCCGGATCTCGCGTTCAAATTCGGCCAGGCCTTCCGCCGGCTCCTTTGTGCGCAACTGCTTGAGACGAGGCGTCCCGTCAGGGTCGATAGTCAGCTCAGCGTTGTCGGGAAACGCGGCATCGACGCTCGCTGCTGCCGTGGTCAACTCCTTCTTAAGGAGAGCGACGAATTTGGCGCCGGTGTGGGGCAGGCCGAGGGCATCGCAATAAGCTGGGATCCGCGGCTGGCAGTCGGCCCAGGGCAGAAGCTGCGCGCGATAGTCGGCGAAGGCCTCGGAGCCAGCGACGTAGAAATCGCCAGCCTGCAGGGCATCAGCCAGGTGCACGAACACGCAGACCTCCAGCGCCCGGCGGTCTGCCACGAGTTGGCCGTCACGCCGCTTGACGATGAAAGCGGCCCAACGTTGGGACGCAAAATCGAGATTGGTGTCGCCTGGCAGATCATCGCGGCGGGAATTTCGATTTTGAGATACCAGAGCCAACGCGTCGGCCAAACTGCGATCCTGGGTGGCGGGCCTGATGTCCATCAGATCGAAGAGCCTGAACAGCAGTGTTCGATGCTTCGCGTGAAATGGCCAGAGCAGCGGCAGGTGGTTATTGCCGTGCCATGCGGAGACCGCCTCGACCTGTTGCGTCAGGGTTTCGACACCACCTTTCTTGGCCAGCAGGCCTTTGATGTTTTGACCAAGAATGGCGTCGCCATTGTCGCCTCTGGCCGCAATCTTGGCTGTATCCAGCACCTGCCCGAAGATGCCGATCAGCGCTTTTTCCAACGCGCGGTGCTGGTCGCGCAGGGTCTCCAACTTATCCTTGGCCGCCGCTTGCACACGCCGGATGCGACGCAGGAACATCTCGATCAGTTCGTCGCGGCAGCGAGTGCGCGCTTGGCGCACAAAACTCAACAACAGGGTATGCCGTTTCCCTGGCTGGGCCATGTCGAGCATTTCGCTCACCTCGAGAGCGGCTGCTTCGGCCGCAAACTGTCGCAGTTTGGTATGGGCGATACCGGCGAGTGCTGCGTCGTCCTTTGGCAAGCTGCCCAGCCAATCGAGCCGGTCTGTCCAAAGCCTGATCGTGCCGATACGGGGCGGACCTGGGACCTGTTTCAGCCGGTTGAAAGGTGTTGTCTGGCAGCCAGGCGGCACGATCAGCATGGCGTCGAGCGCTTCGGCAAAAGCCGGTGTGATGCCGGCGGCAACCTGGGCGTAAATCCTCTGGTGCACGAGCGACCGCAGATGATTGACCAACCGGTCAAGCGTGCTGAACGCTGGCAGATCGATGGCCGCCTGGCGCAAGGCTTCGATCGCTCGGTTGATGAGATCGGCGGGATCACTCATCGTCTCCGCCGCGGCCAGGACGACCTCGGTGATCAGCTGTGTTCCCGCATCCACGAAGTCTTTGACGTCAAGGTGAGCGCGGATTGCAGACCGATATCGATAGAACG
>JAYUAJ010000183.1:0-2036 GCA_043741375.1 Hyphomicrobiaceae bacterium
TGCATCGCGGCGAAATCACCCAGACCGCACGCGAATGCCAGATTGAAGGCGGACACGTCTCGATCAAATACGGATTCTCGGGCCGCATCCTGCTCGGGCCACGCGGCAAGGCCGGCCATGTCGGTCTGCCGGTCAATATCCTACTGACCGATTCCACCAAGCAGCGTGTGCAGGGCGACTCCTTGCGCGTTGAGGTGGACATCACGCCTGACCAGCCGATCGGATACTTTTCCAGCGTGCGGACCATCACGTTCGATGTGCCGCAAGGCGGGCGCACGGCGGACTACCGGCTCTATGTCGCGTTTGAAAAGGCAGCCAACGCCGGTTGATTTGCGTTCGCGCTCGCCTAAGTGTACGCTTAATGACATAGCCATTCGAGGCCCGCGGGAGAGACCGGATCACCGGCCGTCTTGGCGGCCACGTCCGGCGCCGAAGGAGCAACCGCCCCGGAAACTCTCAGGCAAATGGACCGCTGGGCCGATGGCGCTCTGGAAAGTGGTTTTGCGCACGCTGCGTAACACCCACCCACGGGGATAAGTCGCTCATTTGAGCGGTGAAATCTCTCAGGTCCAACCGACAGAGGGGGCGCGTGACGTGATCCGCGATTGTGCGGCTGGCGTCCCGCGCAACCTTGGGGACCTGAATGGGCTCGGAGCTGACCGGCGCAGAAGCGCCATTGCTACGCACACCGCTTTATGACCTGCACGTCGCCGCTGGCGCCAAGATGGTGCCCTTCGCCGGCTATGAGATGCCGGTGCAGTATCCCATCGGGGTACTGAAGGAGCATCTGTGGACGCGCGCAAAGGCCGGGCTGTTCGATGTCAGCCATATGGGGCAGGCGTTCCTGGTTCCCGAGGACAAGAATTTTGCGACGGCGGCTGCGTATCTGGAGACCCTGATTCCGGCCGATCTGGCGTCGCTGAAACCGGGCCAGCAGCGCTACAGCCAGCTCCTGAACGAGCACGGCGGCATTCTCGATGATCTGATGGCGACGCGGCTCGGCTTCGCTGGGCACGAGCACTGGCTCTATCTGGTGGTCAACGCCTCGTGCAAGGCTGGCGACCTGAAGCACATCGAAACTCGGCTGCCTGCCGGGCTGGCTTTGCGCCGCGCCGAAGGGTTCGCCCTGATCGCGCTGCAAGGCCCAAAGGCGGCTGAGGTGCTCACCGCCCACTGCGCCGGGGCGGCCCAACTCGATTTCATGTCGTCCGTTGACGCCCCTGTCGGTGGGATCTGGGCGCATGTATCGCGTGGCGGCTATACGGGCGAGGACGGCTTCGAGATCTCGCTCAAGATCGCTGATGCCGTCGGGCTTTGGAAGCTCCTCGCTGCCCACCCCGACGTCGCCCCCATTGGTCTTGGCGCGCGCGACTCGCTGCGTCTTGAGGCTGGCCTCTGCCTCTATGGCCACGACATCGACCAAGCCACATCGCCCATCGAGGCGGGCCTCGCCTGGTCGATCCAGAAGCGCCGCCGAATCGAGGGAGGCTTTCCTGGCGCCGCACGCATTCAACGTGAGCTGGCGGATGGCCCCGCGCGCCGCCGCGTCGGCATCAGGCCAGACGGCCGGACCCCTGCGCGCGAGGGTACGGAAATACGCTCCGTCGGCGGACAAAAAATCGGCGTCATCACATCGGGCGGATTCGGCCCATCCGTAAACGGCCCGATCGCCATGGGCTATGTTGATGCGGCCCACGTCGCGCCCGGAACGCAACTCACCCTGATCGTGCGTGAAAAGCCGCTGCCGGCGCGCGTCGTCGAACTGCCCTTCGTGCCCAATCGGTTTCATCGCAAACCAAAAGCCTGACCGGAGAGGGAACACAATGACCATCGAGAAATACAGCAAGGACCACGAGTACATCCGCATGGACGGCGACGTCGCCACCATCGGCATTACGCAACACGCACAAGAACAGCTCGGCGACGTCGTGTTCGTCGAAGTGCCAGCGGTTGGCCGCAAGCTAAAGCAGGGCGAGCAGGCTGCCGTGGTGGAATCCGTGAAGGCGGCCAGCGAGGTCTACGCCCCGGTGTCGGGC
>JAYUAJ010000184.1:0-4941 GCA_043741375.1 Hyphomicrobiaceae bacterium
TCCCGATCGCCGTGGTTCTGCTGCGCAGCAATCTGGTTCCGGCCGCCGTGGCCCTCGTCCCGACCATCGTCGTCATCGCCGCGCAGGTGGCCGGCTCCATCGCCTGGATCACAGTCTCGAGCGAGGACGCACCCGAACTTATTGCCTCCGCGCCCGTTACGCCCGCCGCCGTCGACCGCGCTAAGCTGAGCGCGGTTGTGCTTCCCGTGCTCTCCATCGTCGGCCTGCCGCTGCTGGCGCTGGCCTACCTGTCGCCGCGCGCGGCATTGGTGGCGGCGGGCTTCGCGGCCGGCGGCAGCGCCTGCACGTCCCTGCTCAACTTCTGGCATCCAATGCCGGGCAATCGGCGCGGCATGCTGCGCCGGCATCAGCAATCTCGGCTGATCGGCCTCATCGAGCATGGGCTCGCCATGCTCTGGGCCTTCGCCAGCGTGTTCGCCCTGATCGGCAGTTTGCTGACGTTCGCCCCACTGGGCCTTGCTGTGGCGATCCTCGCCGTTTTCCACAAGACGCAAGGCAAGGCGGCCAGGCAACCCCGCAGGCCACGGGGCTGGATGCCTTCACTGCGTCCTGACCGGGCTTAGTCCACGGTCAACCCACCTGCGGCTTGGACGCTGGCCTCAAATCCAGCGCAATCAGCGTTAGGTTCTGCGGCGACCACGACCGCAATAAGGACACCCCGCATGTTCGACCTCAAGCGGACTTTGACCAGTCTTTGTCTTGCCGCCGCCTTATTGACACCAACCGGGATCGCCCGTGCCGCCGACGAGACAAAACTCATGACGCCCAGCCTTACAATCACGTCGACGGGAACCGTCACGGCCAAGCCCGATCAGGTCGCCATTACCGTTGGCGTGACCAGCAGCGCCAAGACGGCCAAGGCGGCGCTCGCGGCCAACACCGCATCGATGCAGCCGGTAGTCACGGCTCTGAAGGCCGCCGGAATCGAAGCGCGCGACATTCAGACTTCGAACTTCAATCTCCAGCCGACCTACGAAGAATTCCAGAATGGCAAACCGCCGAGGCTCAGCGGATATCAAGTCTCCAATACCGTCGACATCCGACTGCGGAAAGTCGAAAGGCTCGGGGATATCCTCGACAAAGTCGTCGGCGAGGGATCGAACCAGATCAATGGCATTCAGTTCATCGTCAGCAAGGCCGACGAACTGCGCGACGATGCGCGCAAGGCGGCCGTGACGAATGCCACGCGCATCGCCAAAACGTACGCCCAGGCCGCAGGGGTTGAGTTGGGACGCGTGCTCTCGATCAGCGAACCGGCCGGAGGGGACGTTCCTCGACAGGGGCGGGTGATGATGGCGGAGGACAGAGCCCCCAAGGCTGCTCCGATCGAAGCCGGCGAAGAGACGCTGGCGGCAACGGTGACGATGACTTGGGCCCTGAAATAGGCGGTTACTCCCGGCGCAGCCTGGCCAAGGCCGCGAACGGCGACAGTTTGGCCTTGTCGGTCTGGCCCGCGTCGGTGAATTCGGCCCCCGGCTTGCGTGGGTACGGATCGATGGCCGTCGACAGCAGTTCGAACGCATACTGGCCCAGATTAATCCGGCCGTCGGCATAGGTTTCACTGGCGGTTTCCGCGAGGGGATCGATGGAGAATTCGTCCGCCTGCGCGGCACCAGACTTCGCAGGCAATAGATCGAGATCCACCTCCTCGCGGGCGACTGAGGCGACCGGCTCGGTCGTGATCACGCAGGCCTGCACCACGTCGGCCGTCACTTCGACGCGCATGCGAAAGCCCTTCGGCTGCATGGCCTTCAGGTTGTAGCGCAACGTCAAGGATCGGCAGTCCAGCAGATCGAGCGCTGTGGCAATGGCAGCCCGCTCATCGGGCGTCGCCTCGATGCTGCCGGATTTGCCACCGCCAAGTTTGTTGTCCTCCAGGATCCAGCGTGCTCCGGTGAAGGGATGGATCGAAACTTGGCTTGAAGTACTGGTCATCGTTGGTCTCCGCTAGGCTGCGGTGCGGGGTGCCGGAAACGTCACGGCTCCCGCTTCCATGGCATCGAGGCTCTGCGTTCGCAACGTCTCGGCGCACAAGCTCACATAGGCGGCCATCGGCTGCGCATCGATCGGGCCTATCTCGCCAGCCGGAACGTTGCGTTGCAGCGCCACTTCCAGGGCGGCCATGTCGGCGGCGGTCAGCGCCGCATCGTACGCCCTAAGCCGGCCATAGAACGCACTCGCGGCGGCCTGCACCTTCTTGGGCACTCTGAGGTCGCTTACGCCCAGTTCGCGAAGATCGTCGTCCAGCGCGGCGACCATCTCCTCCAGCACTGCTTGGCCTAGCGCATTGCCAGCCTCGCCGTCCGCAGAGAGGCGCCGCACCAGCAGGCCGGCATGCAGCATCACCATCTCGAAGCGGCCATCGAGACTGTCTGCGACATGCCAATCGCGGTAGAAGATGAGATCGCGCGCAGCAGCCACACATGAGCCATAAAGCTGACGCGCTTTCGATGTCCTTTGTGATCTGGCTTTCAACCACTGCAGCATTTGTTTGGGGTCTTTCATTCGACGAGTTGCTAGGAGTGTGGCGATGCGCGCGGGGGATCGCAAGGCGCATCGTTGACGCCCGGTTGCCGCGTTGCAATGGCGCGCCGGCGGGAGTACTGAAACTTTGGGGACTTGGCGGCGATTCCAGCCGCCAGCGATTGAGGCATGACGTTATGAACCTCACTGCTGGACCGATAGCGCTGCGCGCCGCAGCCCTGGCCGCACTCGTTGCGATCACCGCTCCGTTGGGCGGCTGCGTGATGCAGGAGGAACGGCGCGGTCATTTGTTCGTCGCCGCCGATCTGCAGCAGATCCAACCCGGCATGACGCAGGATCAGGTGCGCGGTGTCCTGGGCACACCCGATACCACCTCAACGGTTGGCAATCAGGCCTTCTACTACATTTCCAGCACGGCCAAGGGCGCCGCCTTCCTGGAGCCGACCGAGGTCGACCGCAAGATCCTGGCGGTCTATTTCAACCCTGTCGGTACGGTTCAGCAGGTCGCCAACTACACTATGCAGGACGGCAAGGTGATCGATATCGTCGGGCGCGAAACTGGCTCGGCGGTGGGCGACAAGGGCCTGATCGAGAAACTGTTCAAGGGCGTCGGCAAGAAGCAGAAGCTGTTCGACGATCCGAAGGGCTGATCCCAGGCGTCTGAAACTGTGCAAAACCTGTGATTTCCCGTTGGAATCACCCTCACTCCAGTGCGGCCCGATGCGGTTTTGCGACGGTTAGCCGTAAATAGTTCCTGTTGTGGATTTTCCCCTTGTCGCCCCCCATCAAATGCGGCGATGAACCACCAGGGATTCTGGGCTTGGGGAGCCTGCTAATGCGCTACTGCCAGGTCATGATGTCAGCTGTCGCGCTGCTACTTTGCAGCGTGCTTGCGGCTGCGGCCGAGGACGGATGCACCAACCCCAATGCCCTTGGGGTGTCGCGCGTGCAGGAGGTCGATACCCACGGCGGCGTGCAAGTCGGCGATTTGCAGTACAGCCATTCCTTGAACTTTCTTGGTGACAAGGAAGTGGTGCTGACGTTCGACGACGGCCCATTTCCCAGCACCACGCCCGAGATCCTGGCGACCCTTGCCGAGCAATGCACCAAGGCCACGTTCTTCTACGTCGGCAAGATGGCGCTGGCTTATCCCGATATTCTTGAGCAGGTCGATAAGGCCGGCCACACCATCGCCGCTCACACCTGGGCCCATGCCAATCTGCGCAAACTGACGCCAGGGCGCGCCTCAGCGGAAATCGAAAAGGGCGTCGCCATGCTGGAGGCCCGGCTAGGTCATCCAATCGCCCCTTTCTTTCGCTTTCCCTACCTGAGCGATCCAAAGATCGACATCAAGTACCTCCTCGACCGCGATTTCGGCGTCTTCTCGACGGACGTCGACAGCTGGGACAGCCACGGCCTGACGCCCAGCGATCATATCGTCAAATACGTCATGACCCGGCTGAAGGAAAAAGGGCACGGCATCGTACTGATGCACGACATCAAGCACACCACGGCTCATGCCTTGCCCGAGATCCTCAAGCAGCTGAAGGACGGGGGCTACAAGATCGTTCACGTTGTGGCCAAGGCCCCGGCCGCGCCGCTGCCGATCTATGCCGACTGGGCCAAGAAGATGATCGACCGTAACGATCTGGCCAATGCTGCCGTGGCTAGCAACAGCAAGCGCAAGCCGAAGATCGAGGAAATTCCGTTCGACGTCGCGGAAGCCGGAACGCCGGCGACCCCAGAAGGAGACAAGCCCAAGAAGGGTAAGGCCAAACTAGTCGTTGCAGCAGCATCGCTGCCCGCGCACCCGCTCGGGCTCGAAAATGGCCTGACGCTGCCAGAGAACCGTGGCAATCAGGTCCTCACGATTGCAACTCCGACGGTCGTTGCCGCGTTGGCCAGTGCACAACCTCCTGAAGTACTGCCCAAGCCGGTTGTGAGGGTTGAACCAAAGCTGGCAGCCCCGGCTCCTGTCGTTGTGGCGGCCCTGACCCCGCCGCCGGCACCCATCGTACCGCCCAAGCCGGTTGAGAACGCCGCTCCGAAGCCTCCGGCCTCGGTCATCGTGGCGGCTGCAACTCCGCCGCTGGCACCGGTTGTACCGCCCAAGCCAGATGAGAAGGTTGCACCGAAACCTGCGGCTCCCGCCCTGATCATCGTTGCCACCGTGGCTCCGCCGCTGGCACCGATGGTACCGCCCACGCCAGCTGAGAAAGTCGCTCCGCAACCTGCGGCTCCGGCCCGAGCCATCGTAGCGGCTGTAACTCCGCCGCTGGCATCGGTCGTACCGCCCACGCCAGCTGAGAAGGTCGCTCCGCAACCTGCGGCTCCGGCCCAAGCCATCGTAGCGGTTGTAACTCCGCCACTGGCGCCGGTCGTACCGCCCACGCCAGTTGAGAAGGTTGCTGCGAAACCTGCGGCTCCCGCCCCGGT
>JAYUAJ010000185.1:0-4939 GCA_043741375.1 Hyphomicrobiaceae bacterium
ATAGCGGCGTCCCTCGGCTCAGTTGCGGCGCGTTGCCCCTGCCATACCCCATTACGCCGCGCGCCGGTAGCGCTGTCCAAAATACTCGCGGATGTGGCCCGCCAGCTCCTTCACGCTCTGGTTTCCGCCGCCTGCGGGCATGCGCAGGTTGACGTAGAAATCGGGCAGCGGCGGCAGCCCTGTCTCCGGGTCGAGCACCGTCAGATGCGGCGGCACGCTCGACGTCATCCACATGCCAACGCTGAGGTCGGCCTCGACGGTGGCGATCACGGCCGGCGTATAGCGCGCCTCGCAGATCTTCACCCAATCGATGCCGGCGTCGCGCAGCACGGGTTGGGCGACGGCCATAAACGCGCAGGCATCGTCGCCGGTCGAGAGCGGGAGCGGGCGGCGGCGGTAGACCTGGCCGTTTTCGGCGCCGACCCAAAGCAGGTTTTGGCGCGATAGCATGTTGTGGCCGCGCACCGGCGCCAGTTCGGTGGTGAGCGTGAGATCCAACTCGCCGGCCTCCAGCTGCGCTATCAACTTGCGCGAGGTGCTGGCGATCATTACGACACGGATGTTTGGCCGGATCCGGGCGTCGCGGCGCAGGATCTGGGGCAGGTACACGCTGACGATATCGTGCGGCACGCCAAGCCGGATTTCGCCCGACACTTCTTGAGCGGTCATCAGCCCCACCTGAACCGATTCGTTCCTGTCCAGTGTCCACGTCCGTCCCCTTCTCACCGACATTCCGAGGCGGGCCAATTCCTCATGTCGTCAGGGGACCAGTTTGTCCTGTCGCGCCCCTGCGGTGTCCAAGCCCAGAATGACATCCGCCAATTGCCCCGACGGCGGCGACATGTTCATCTCGCAGTCGCGCCAAAGTCGGTGACGGCGAGTGACGCGCCGGCCGCATTCCGAATCGTAAAAAGGCTGATTTCGCTGTTGTCGATCTTGCCGAAGGATTTTCGTTCCGTCGCCATCTTGTCCCTCAAATCCATCCAGCATCGACAATATGGGTCTGCTTTGACACCATCCGGCTGTCATCGGCCGCGAGCCAAAGCACCATGCGCGCAAGATCGGGTGAATGAAGCCGCCCCTTCAGCGCTTGCCGGTCTTCGATCTGCCGTTCGCCTTTTTCGTCGAGCCAGAGTGCGACCTGCCGCTCCGTCATCACCCAGCCCGGAGCAACGGCGTTGACCCGGATGTTCTCAGGCCCAAGCTCGGTAGCGAGCGCCCGCGTCAGACCGACGACCGCTGCCTTCGACATGACGTAACAGACGCAATCCCCGTCCGCGATCATCCAGGTGATGGAGGAAAAATTGATGATCGAGCCGCCGCCGGCATCGCGCATTTGTGGGCGGACGAACTTCGCCGCGAACAGCTGGTGCTTCAAGTTCACCGCGACCCGGTCGTCGAAATACTCCGGCGTCACGCTGTCCAGTGTATGCCGGTCGTCGTTTGCGGCATTGTTGACGAGCGCGGTGATCGGCCCGAGCTTGGTACCGACACGCGCGATCACGGCCTGTAGTTGATTGATGTCGCGCAGATCGGTGACCTCAAAGTAAGGCGCATGCCCGCCCCGCGCGGCGAGCTCCGACACAAGTGCGTGGCCAGCCTTCTCGGCGATGTCGACGAATGCAACCTTGCTGCCTTGGTCGTGGAAGTGCTCGACGATGCTGCGGCCGATGCCAGAGGCGCCGCCGGTGACGAACACGACCTTGTCCTTGAGGCTCGGGAAGCGGGCACCATTGCTAAGGATCTGGCGTTCCATCGTTTACTCCAATATTCGCAACTGAACCAATGGCAAAAGGCTTACTCAGAGAACCCCGTATTTCTTGTAGACATCCGCGAAAAGCATGCCGCGTCGCAGGTCGTCTCGGGTGCTGTTTTCGCTTGTTACTTTTTCCGCCGCTCGACTGATGATTTCGGTGGCCCGCTCCTGCGGGATGATCACAACCCCATCAATATCGCCGAACACAATGTCCCCCGGACGAACCTTCACGCCGGCGCACTCAACCGGCGTGTCCATCTCCGCCATGCGGGCGCGGCCCTTGCTGTCGAGCGGCCCGATGCCACCGTGGAAAACGGGAAATTTCAGATTTCTGATGTGCCGGAGATCGCGGACAAGGCCGTCGGTAACACAGCCAACCGAGCCGCGCGCGATTGCCGTCGTCGTCAGCAGTTCGCCCCAAGGCGCGATCCGCGTCGTCGGGCCGTTGCACGCCATCACCGAAATTTCGCCGGGCTTCAAATCATCAAGGAGCGCGATCTCAAGTGCATAGGGGTTCTCGCCCTCCTTTACCGAATAGGTGTCGACGAACAGTCCGGTGCGCGCCGGTCCCATCATCACAAGAGTGTCGTCAACCGGCCGGATGAACGGCTTCATCGCCTGGTTCATGAGCCCGAACTCGTCCATCACATCGCAGAGCACGGCGGAATAAAGCTCGGTTGAAAGTCGTTTGAAATCGAACATTGGCATATCTCCCTTTATCGTTTCTTCCTTTATCGTTTAAGTAATCCCGGCCATTTGAGCTCGTCAACGCCACGTCTGACGACCGTCGGCTCGCATGCAAGCGACATCGGTCATATCGCCGCGAAGCTCTTGTTGTAGCGCCTCGACACTGGGGTCTTCGATCAGCGCATGGTCAAACTCGCCGTGTTCTTGGACCTCGACGGCACCACGGTTGAACCGGAGCAGCTGTCGGAGGCTTGAAATGGTTGACCACATCATCGTTGGCTGCGAATCGGCTGGCGGCGTCATGGCCGCCCGCCTCAGCGAATTGCCCGATGCCTCCGTGCTAATAGAACAAGGCCCGCGTGATTGGAACCGGGCTTGATCCATCTTGTGATATTACATTTTTACACTATCATTTGATAGCATCAGCACTCAAGCTCCGGCTGTCGATGACCAAGTTGCGTAAAAGCCTTCCGGCCAAGGCCGCCCCAGTTCGTATGCCTCGACTGGAAAAACGCGCGCTTCATGCGCAGATTGTCGACGAGATTGGCCGGCGCATTGTTTCGGGCGCGCTGCCGGCGGGCCAGCCACTCACCAGCGAGAACGGGTTGTGCGCCGAAATGGGCGTAAGCCGCACGGTGTTGCGCGAGGCCTTCGGCGTTCTCAGCGACAAGGGTCTGATCGAGGCGCGCCCGAAGGCGGGTACGCTGGTAACGCCGCCTGAACGCTGGAATTATCTCGATCGCGACGTCATGGCATGGAAGCTTGCAGCACACCGGCCGCGCCGTCGTGTTCGAGGACATCGACGACTATAAGGCTCTCATTGGCGATCCCGCGCTTGAGGTGGACGAGCGTCATGGTCCTCAAGAATTGCGGCCCGCGTGGTTATCCCGGTATGGCCGAAGTCGGCAATATGGGCCTGCCGCCGAAGGTTCTAGCCAAGGGCGTGACCGACATGGTGCGCATTTCGGACGCGCGCATGAGCGGTACTGCCTATGGAACGGTTGTGTTGCATGTGGCTCCGGAAGCGGCGCTTGGCGGCCCGCTGGCCCTGGTGCGTGATGGCGATCAGATCAGACTCGATGTCGCCGGGCGGCGCCTTGAACTGCTGGTCGATGCGTCTGAGCTGGCGCGGCGGCAGACAGCTTGGGTCACGCCGAAAAGCGTTGCAGCGCAAGGCTACCAGAGCCTCTATGTTGGGCACGTCTTGCAAGCCGACCGTGGCTGCGATCTCGATTTTCTTGTCGGCCGCCGCGAGGCTGGCATTTCGCGCAATTCGCACTGAAGCAGAAAACCGCATTTCATCATGGCAAGGAGACTTCAATGACACTGACAAAGCGACTGACAATCGGCCTCCTGGGTGCAATCGCCCTGACGGCTGCTACCGCACTGACAGCCGCCGAAGCCAAGGAGCTGCGCATTCTCACCTGGCAAGGCTACGCCGACGACGATTGGGTGGCCGAGTTCTCGAAGGCCAACGACGTCCAGGTCAAGGTCGTCTATGCGCAGACGGATGATGAGATCTGGTCGAAGATCAAAGGCAGCGACGGCGCCGATTTCGACCTGATGTCCGTGAACACATCGGAGCTGCAGCGCTATGTCGATGCAGGCCTGGTTCAGCCTCACGACATGGCTAAGCTGCCAAACCAGAAGGGGACGCTGCCGCAGTTTAACGACCTCACCAAGGTCGGTGGCGTCGGGCGCGATGGCAAGATCTACGGCATCCCTTTTGCCTTCGACTCGATTGGCCTGATCTACGACACCAATAAGGTAAGCCCTGCCCCTGATTCCATAAACATTCTGTGGGACCCCAAATACAAGGGCAAGATCCTGGCCTATGACGCCAGCGCCCACAATTTCTCCTATGGCGCCCTTGCCGCCGGCATCGACCACCCGTTCAAGCTCAGCGCCGACGACTTCGGCAAGGTTAAGCAGAAGCTGATCGACGTGCAGAAGAACATCCTCAGCTACTATCAGTCAGCTGATGAAGCTCTGAAGATTTATCAGACCAATGACGTTGCTCTGATCTTCGCCAATTTCGGCCATCAGCAGCTGACGGGCATGCTCAAGGCCAACGCGCCGGTGAAGTATGTGGTGCCGAAGGAGGGCGCGCTCGCCTGGCTCGACACTTGGAACATTACGAAGGGCTGCAAGGACAAGGACCTGGCCGAGGCCTGGGTCAATTTCGTCATCCAGAAGAAAATCAGCCAGGCGCTCACTGACCGCAACGGCTTCGGCAACACCGTGACGCCGCTGACTGGCGATGATCCGAACCAGAAGCTGGTATGGCTGCTGCCGGTTGAGGACTTCCAGAAGCGCAGTGACCTCTGGAACGAAGTCAAGGCCGCCGCGCAGCAATAGCTTGGCATCAGATGCCGGACCAGCTTGACCCAGGCTGGTCCGCCATCGCTAGATCGGCAGGTCGCGGGATTGAACCGGGAGAGTGGCGGGCGTATGGGGGTCATCGACATCATCGCACCCGTTGCTGTTGACCATCAG
>JAYUAJ010000186.1:0-2022 GCA_043741375.1 Hyphomicrobiaceae bacterium
TGTTCGGAGCGGGCCCAACGCGAGCACGATGAGACGCTGCAGCGCGCCGCTCGCGCGGAATGCGCGACATACCTGCCGGCCCTTGCAGCGCTGGAATATCTCTCGGATTTGCACTTGCGTGACGCCGGCCTTGAAGCGGCGCCGTTTCGCCGGGGCCATGCCAGGCTTGTCACCACGATCTGGTTGACGCGATCGTGGACGAAAGCTGAGCTCATCGACACGCTCGCCGAGCGCGGCGAATTTGGTCTTGCCTTCCGCGGGGTTGAGGCCGCCGCGCAGGGATACTTCGGCCGCGCCGCCGCGCAGTTGACGCTGCCACAGGCGGCGCTGGTCGCCGGGTTCCTGGGCACTCGCCGCCCCGATGCCTGGTGCGAGCCGGCGGCGGCAGCCAGCCTTCGGCACCGCGTCCTCGAGGGGATGCGCGACAACGACGCCATCGACGAGCAGGCATTCGGTGCCGCCGACACGAGCGAGCTCAGCCTTGCGGCGCCGCCCGCAACTCACCAATCCTGCAAGGGCTAAGACCGATTGCTAACGGGCCGGGCGGGCCAAGCCTTCCCCCGCGTAGGTGTCACGGGATCATCGCTAGATTATGCTGATTGTCGGCATAGAAGTTCTTCGAGTGCTTGACGACCCCAGGCTGGTACAGCAGGAGACCCGCAGAGAAATACTCCCAGCCCGGCGGGTTCTCCCCTCCCGGGTTGGGACCGACGCCGACGGTTCCCGTGTAGAAGTGTCCCGAGATTTCGTTACCACGGGTCGTCCCGTTAGAACCAAAGCCGTACTGGATACCATTCTGCGCGATGAAATTCACGGGGCCGAGTCCAGTCACGATGTTACCGAGCGTGTTGACCACCGCTCTTGCGCCGTTCACCACGATCCCGCCTTTCTGATACTCAGAAAGGACGTTGTCCTCAACATTCCCGAAGGCGGACCCGGTCAAGAGTGTGAGCGCCCGGTAGTAAATGGCGACTCCATGCTGCGCGCCGTTGAATGGCGTCTCTCCGATGTCGTGGATCGTCGAGTTGTTAATGTCTACGTTCACGTCGTCCGAGTCGCCGTTCACCACCACACCGTAGTAGTTCGCACCGTAAATGTTTGCGTGTGAGATCGAACCAGCTTGATCGTAGTACACGCCGATGTTGCAGCCAGTGGCATTCACCTCGGCGGGGACTGTGACTGTGCCGCTGACAGTGCCCGGATTGATGAGCGCGGCGGTCATGTTGATGCCGTCACGGAAGAACCCGGTGGCTGTGCAAGCAAGCGCGGGTGAGGCCGAGAACGTGATCATGGCCAATATTGCCAGGACCCATTGCGCGATTCGCTTGATCATAAATCCTCCGTAACAGTTCAGTCGTGGGTTGCAGATTGCCCGGATTGAGCAGTCCAAGTTGGGATTTCTATTTTGAACGTCAGGAACCCACCCGCGCATACTGTATCGCATGCGTTTGACGCTTTAAGGCAAGATTTCGCGCGGTAGATTTTCGCCAGGTCACCCGTGAAGCAATGCGTGATTTCCCTGGTAAAATTGGAGGCGCCGCCCGGATTTGAACCGTAGGATTCTGATCGCTCAGTTTCCACGCGAGCTGCTAACGGTTTGCTAACGCGCGGGGCAAACACGGCATTGCGAAACGTGATGGAGGGACCGCCGACTCAGTGGAAAGGTCAATAAAACGACGCAAGAGCCTACCAAGACGTACCAGCCGGTACGACCTTCTAGTTACACAGAATTAACACGCAAGAAACTGCCGCGAAACGCCTACCGCGTACGCTGAGTCTCATGTTCCTGTCACACATCCGATACATGGCGCCCATGGCGGCGCTGGCGCTCACACTCGCGGCCTGCGGCGGCGGCTCATCGTCCTCCTCGTCGCCGGGCGCCGCCCCGGCCACGGGCAACACGATGGTCTCGCTGGATGGATCCAGCACGGTCTTCCCCATCAGCGAAGCGGTTGCGGAAGAGTTCCAGAAGGTCAACAAGAACATTCGCGTGACCGTGGGCATCTCGGGCACCGGCGGCGG
>JAYUAJ010000187.1:0-11389 GCA_043741375.1 Hyphomicrobiaceae bacterium
GGCATCGATGATTCCACGCTTGACCTATGCGGCGGTCCGAACCGCGCCAATGCCGTATCGACTGCTAATTTTGACTGAGTGACGTGGATAAGCAGGTCCGCAAAAGTATGGCTCGGCAGGTGGCGGGGTCGACGTTTGTGCTGTCATTGTCGACGAAATAGGTGCCGCCAACGACCATGTCGTTGGTGCGGCCGAAGAAGTAACTTGCGTTGGCGCCATCGATACAGCCGCTGAAAAAATATTTGAGATTGCTGCTATTTGGCAAAATGACGAGATGGCCCTTTATCGGGTGCATGCTCCGGTCCGACACCAGGTCGCGCGCGCCCAACCCAGTGCAATTGACGACGATTCGCTCCGGCAGCGCTTGCAAGGCCGAAAGGTTGCCGACCGTGTAGCCCCAGCGGAACATCACGCCTTTGCCCACGAGTTCGCGCCGCACGGCCTCAAGAAAAATCGGCGGCTCGATCAGCCAGGTTCCGTACTCATAGCCAGCAACTGCGCCCAGACCGCCGCGGAACGGCAACGTGCCTTTCAATGGCGGCGCATAGACTGCTGGCTGAAAGGCCTTGAAGTCTGGCAATTCCTTGGCCGAATAGTTGTAACGCTCGCGAATGCCGTAGGCATTGTTGGTACCGCGGTCGAAGAATTCCTTCAGGCGCGCTCTGCTTTTCTGCATCAGTGGGAGCAGGGTCGACATCGTCCCGGCGCGGTCGTACTCGTTGAAAATGCCCGAAGGGGCGAACTGCCCGCCGGCGAGGTTGGAGGTGCAGTCGCTGACATTCTGACTCTTCGTCAGGATACGGATCTTTATCTGCGGCCAGCGGTTCTTCAACTCACGCGCCACCGTCAAGCCAGCGACGCCGGAACCGATGACCGCCACGGTCGGCAACGAAGCGTTGGCGCCCCGGGCCAAGATGTTTTTTGCTACGTCATCGCCGACCTGCATGGCGCAGCCCAAGCTGAGTGTGATCCCGCCGCCACCATGGCCATAGTTGTGAAAGACGGATTGGCCATTGCGGCTGAGCGACATATCGGGGCCGATTTTCAATCCGCCCGTGCGGCCTGGCCGAACGCCAGCGACGCATCGCATGCCTTGCTGGCCCCATGCCAGATTTGGGGCGTTGAGAATTTGCGGCGTCCGGTTGGCCCGCAGCGCCGCCGCCGAGGCCTCGCTGGCGCCGATGATCGCCGGAGCCGCCAAGCCCAGCGCCGCTTCGGCGCCAAGCGCCAGGAAGCGCCGCCGAGACGGCGCCCCATCCCATTCGACGCTCATCCCATCCCCCCGCCCCGTTAATCGTGGTGCTACGCCAGCCGAATTTCCGCCGGAAGATCATGGCGCCGGACGCGCGCGTGAATCAAGGCCGGACCGACTGAAGCTTTGGCGGCGGTCAACGCTGCGGCCAGTTCGGACGGCATCTTGACCAGGAAGGTCGATCCCGCCGCCACCCGCATAGCCCGCGCCATCGCCGCATAGTCCCAACGCTGCAGATCGAGCACGGGGAGCGGCGCTCTCGCCGCGTTCTTGAAGTAACCCGGCTCGATCAGATACTGCTCGATGCCATAAACGCCGTTGTCCAGCACAATGACGATCGCGGGAACGCGGTGGCGGGCAAGGCTCGACATAGCCTGCGCCGTCTGCTGGAAACCGCCGTCGCCGCAGATGATCAGCGGGCGCCGGGTTCCGCCCATGGCCACGCCCAGCGCCGCGCCGGCCGAATAGCCGATCGATTGCCAGACCGCATTGGCCACATAGGCATTGGCGCCGGCCACCTTCAACTCGCCGGCGGAATAGGACGACAGGCTGGTATCGGTCATGGCCACGATGCTGGCGTCCAGCGCGCCGTTCACTCCTGCAAGAACTTCGTCGTAAGTGAGACCCTCCTCAACTATGGGCGGGCGCTGACGGGCGGCCGAAACTGCAGGGCTCGACCACGGCCGCAACGGGCGATTGTAGGCTGCCGTCTGCTGGGCCAGCAGTTTGTCGAGCAAGGTGCTGAGGTCGGCGGTCACCGGGCGTTCGCGCGGCAAAGTCACCAGCCCATCGGCGACACGCATCAGCCCCGCCTGGGTATTGCGCACCAGTTCGCCGTGCTGGGTCTGGAACACGCAGCCAAGCGACAAAAGCGCATCCGAACGGTCGATGACCGCGCGCACCGCGGGCAGCGCATTGGCGCCGTCGTGCACGCCAGCGAAACCGGTCGTCTCCTCGCCGATGACCGATTTGGCCAGCAGCGTCGTGGCGTAGCGGGCTTTTAGCGCGCCGATCAACTGCGCAGCCTTGGGCCCAAGGCCGTAGCGGGCAAGTTCGATGCCGAGCAAGAGCGCGGGGCGGCGCGCGGCATGCAGCCGGGCGAGGATTTTACGCGCGAGTTCGTCTTCGTTTCCGGTCGGCTCGGGGACAGGGCGGAGCGAGTTGACGCGCAACTGGCAGCGGCCATCCCAGACTTCGCGCGCGATCTCGATATAGACCGGGCGGGCGCGCTTCATGGCGATGGCGAGCGCGTTGTCCACCAAATCAGGAAGATCGACGGCGCGTTCTATACGCACGGCGTGGGCGCACAGTTCGCGGAACACGACCAGATCCGTGGATTCGCGGCTGCGCGCATCGTCGGGCAGTTTTCCCGCAGAGTGGGAATAGAGCACGCCGAGAGTGCGCTGCTGGGTGAGTTCGCCCGCCGATGGCCCGCCGTTGATCAACACCACCGGGCTGCGCTCAGCATAGGCGCCAGCGATGGCGTTGGCGAGGCTGAGCGTGCCGACCCCGCGCGCGACGGCCACAGCGGCGAGGCCTTTCATGCGGGCGTAGCCATCGGCAGCGTAGCCTGCTTCCAGGTCGGAGGAGCAGATGACGGGTTTAACGTCGCCGGTTTCGGTTGCCTTGTAGAGGTCCTCGCAGGTTTTTGCGGGGACTCCGAACAGGTGCTTGACGCCGTGCTGGCTGAGGCGGCGCAGAATGTAGGTAGCGGGCGTAACGGTGACGGGTTGCGCGTTCGCTGTGGTGACAAATCCGGAAGCCCCAGTGACTGCGCCCGATGCTGCCAAGGCGGCGGCTGTGCCTCGCAGAACGGTTCGCCGGGAGATCAGTCGATGGCCTTCGTCATGGTCCTCTCCTTGATCGTCGGCCATCGGCAGCAGCCCCGTCGAACTCTGGAAACGGCGCCCAGCCGCCTTTCGGAAAACGGCTGGGCGTCTGCTATCGACGTCTCACGTTCCCGGCGGCTTGCAGGGATCGGCTGCCAGCGTGCAGCGGTAGAATTTTATCAGCCCCGTGGTGCTACGGATGCAGGACAAGTTGCCATTCTTGGCGAGACCGAGGTCGAGAAAGCGCTCGCCATAGAGGCTGCGCACCGCGCGCAGCCACGCATTGCGGGCCGAGCTCTCGGCAAACGACCTGACGATATTCTGGGCACCCTCGCGTTCGACGCGGGCAACGCACTGCGGACCTACTGGCGTTACAACGACCGGTGGCTTCTTGATGACGATCTTTTTGTAGACGATCACCTTTTTCTTGACCTTGGCCTCGATGACCAACGGATCGGGGGCAACCGTTAGTTGCGGTGCGACAGGCGCTGCCACGATCGGAGCGGTGAAGGCCATGCTCGCCAAGAGCAAGGTGCCGATGAGGGTGCCGGCAATTTTCATTGAGGGGTCTCCGTAAGATGCGAAACAACGAACACTAAACTGCAGTTTCGGAAGTGGACGGGTTAACCATAACACTCAAACTCTAGGGCAGCTCGTCGGGCTGTGCAACGGACAAAGGTTGCAGCTGCAGTCGGCGGGAGCCGCGCTCAGCGCGAGGATGTTCCCTCGATCCACGTTTCCAGGACGGTAAGGCTCGAGCTGAGGTGAACCAGGCTCGCGGCGAAGCCGGGTGCGATCTGGCCGTACTGGCTCTGAAGCCCGAGAAATTCCGCAGGGACGCGCGCAGCCATGCGAAGGGCATCCTCAAGTGATAGCTCCAGGTGCTGGTGCCCGAAGCGCACCGCATCCAGCATGGTGATGTCCGCACCTGCCAACGTGCCGTCGGCAAGCTGCAATCGTCCGTCCACGACATGCACGGGACGGCCCTGCAGCTCGAAAGACTTTGGGCCACCGGCGGCGCTGGGCATGGCATCCGAAACAAAGAACAGTCGGCCCGGCGGCGCTGCGGCAATTGCAGCCCTGAGCGACACGGGGTCGACGTGATGGCCGTCGGCGATGATGCCGCAGAAAACTCCTGGGGACGATAGCGCAGCGCCAACCATGCCGGCAGCGCGCCCCGTCAACTGGCTCATGGCATTGAAGAGATGCGTGAATCCCAAGGCCCCAGCTTCGATGGCTGCCAGAGCCTCAGTGGCCGTCGCTTCGGCGTGCCCAAGACTGACCGTTACACCTGCGTCCACCAGGCGCTTGACGATCACGGGTGACACTCTGTTAGGGGCCAGCGTGACCAGAACGCGGCCGCATTCAAGCCGGCAAAGCCAATCGACGTCGGCCTCGCTCGGCACACGGATAAACTGTTCCGGATGCGCGCCCTTCCTGGCTGGATCTATGAAGGGGCCCTCGATGTGAATACCCAACACGCCGGGAACGCCCTGATCGACAGCCGAGGCAACCGCTCGGGCCGCAGCTTTTGTGACCTTGGGTGTATCGGTTATGACAGTTGGCAACAGCCCCGTGGTGCCGAACGTGCGATGGGCCGCAGCAATGGCGCGAACACCCTCAACGGTCGGTGTCTCGTTAAGCAAGACACCGCCGCCGCCATTGACCTGAAGATCGATGAACCCGGGCGCCAGAATGCCCGTGCCGAGCTTGCGCAGCGGCACATTTACCTTTGAAATCGGGACGACGGTAGAAATATGCTCGCCATCAATGACGACGGCGACATCCTTGCGCATCCCCTCTCCATCGAACACGCATTCCGCCGTCAACGCAAACTTGCTCATAGTGTTCTTGTCACCTTGCTGAGCAACCTGGGCCGGTCGGGGTCACGGCCGCGGGCGCACGCGATGCGCTCGGCGCTGCCGTAAAACGTTTGAACGATTGAGATAGGATCGAGCAGGACGTGTGCCGTCGCCACCAGCGTGAGTGCGCCGTCGGCTTTTCCGTCCGCACTCACCGTAAATACATTGGCACCGGCACCGCGCAGCCGTTCGGCTGTGGCCATATTGGTGGCATGGGCCTCATCGGCCGGCGCAAACAGCAGGACTGGAAACTCTGGATCGATCAGGGCCATCGGGCCATGGAGAACCTCCGCAGCGGAGAAGGCCTCGGCATGAAGTCCAGCGGTTTCCTTCAGTTTCAGCGCGGCCTCTCCGGCCATCGGCAAGCAGGGTCCTCGCCCCAGGACGAACAGTGAATGGGCTGACGCCATCGCGTCCTCGGCCATGGTCCATCGCACGCTGTTGGCCCGCGCCAATGCTTCGGGCAGCTTGTCCGTGGCCGTTGTAAGCGCGTTATCACCGCCCCACTCGGCAATCAACCGCGCGGCAATGGCGGCCGTGGCGATAAAGGTTTTGGTGGCCGCAACAGAGGTTTCAGGTCCTGCGCCAAGCTCGATGGCAATGTCGGCGAGCTTGGATAGCGGTGACCCCGGCATATTGGTAATGGTTACCAGCGGCACGCCGGCCCGTTTGGCTTCTGCGGCGAAGGCAAGACTGTCCGGCGACGCCCCCGACTGCGAGAGCGCCACGACGATGGTGTCGCGCAACGCCAATGGACGGCGATAGATCGATACGACCGAGGCACCCACCGAAGCGCAGGGCAGACCGAGAACCATTTCGGCAAGGTATTTAAGGTAGAGGGCGGCATAGTCGGAACTGCCACGGGCTGAAGTGATCAAATGCGATGGTTTGCGGGCGCGAAACAGCCTGACGGCTTCACGCAATGCTGGAGCAGCCCTGCCAAACATCTGGGCAACGACCTCCGGTGCTTCGGCCGCTTCGCGTGCCATAGCGCTCATCGCCTCAGCCATTGGGCACCCCCAAGGAAGAGGGGCGAACCGGCAATCCAGCGGCCAGCCGGGCGACCATTATCGCACCGTCCATGGCGTCGGCGGCGGGGGGAACAATGTACTCTTGGATGAGGGCAGGCATGCGCAACCTCAGTGCAGCCGCGAGCCCGCCGAGCATGCTCAAGCGCGGTGCGCCCAGCGCCAACAGACGCGCAGCCATGGTGGCCAGGGACGCAACCGCACTATCGAGGACCTCCTGCGCGATAGCATCGCCGCCCTCGGCCGCTGTCAGAACACTAGGAGCGAAACGCGCATAGTCGCCCGGTCTTGCAGCGCGCGCCCAGCGCGCCAGCGCTGGCTGGTCGCGTCCGAGGTCGGCTAAGACCGCCTCGGTCAACCTGGAGGCCGCGCCGAGCCCATCAAGCGCCAGCACCGCCCGCCGCACTGCCGCGCGGCCAATTATGGCGCCCGAGCCGTCATCGCCAAGCTCAAATCCCCAGCCGCCGACGCCTTTTCCCGACCCAGCCTTGATGAGATAGCCGGCCGAGCCAGTACCGGTAATGATGATGCCTCCATCAGCTCCGCCGTGAGCACCGAGACAGGCCGCATGCGCATCGTTGATGGCCTTGATGGCTGCGAACGGCAGCCCCGCGGCGCCGAGCCGGTCGCCCGTACCGGCGGTGACGATCCCGGCAAGGCCAAACCCGGCCCGGATCGTAGGCGCGATTTCGTCCGATAGGTTGCCTGCGTTCATGGCTTGGCGAGTGGCCTCGCTGATCGAGCGTACTGTGCCCTCGAAATCCTGGTGGATGTTGGCCGGCCCGCCCTCACCCTCGCCCAGCAAATGGCCGGCAGCGTCGCGCAACCGCGCCCTGCAGCGTGTTCCTCCACCATCGATCCCGAGAAAGATCATGCTCGCCACGCCAATGGCTTGTGGACTGGGTTCTAACCGGCAAAACCGACCTTACTCAACGCGGTCATCGCGATAGACACGCTCGCGCTGCTCATGCCGCTCTTGAGCTTCCAAGCTCAAGGTTGCAACCGGGCGAGCCTCCAACCGCTTCAGGCCGATGGGCTCGCCGGTCTCCTCGCAGTAACCGTAAGAGCCATCCTCGATGCGGCCCAGTGCGGAGTCGATCTTGGATATCAGTTTGCGTTGGCGATCGCGGGCGCGAAGCTCGATCGATTTGTCGGTTTCCGACGTGGCACGATCGGTTATGTCAGCGTGCTGGTTGGTATCTTCGTGCAACGAGGCCAGGGTTTCGCGTCCCTCGCGCAGGATCTGGTCGCGCCACGCCAATAGCTTGCGGCGGAAATAGCGGGTCTGCAGCTCGCCCATGAACGGCTCGGTGTCGTTTGGGGCATAGCTTGGCGGCAGTCCGTCGCTCGTGGTCTCCGGCGACTTGGCAGCCTTGGCACCACCGTTGGCCGGCTTGCTGATCGTGATGTCGTCTGTCCGGCGCGCCATCGTTCCTGACCCTTTGCTCAAGCAGCCTAACGCACCAAACCTTGCGCCGTTGACTAGCCGACGATCATGACGGGCTGGCGGCGCGCTCTGTATCCTCGGGGTCGTGACGCAAGTCAAGATGTGGTCGCATAACATGTTGAAAGGGCATGGTTTTGTTCGCGGCGCGGACCTCGGTCCGTGCCCGAGTCGTGCATCCGCCGGCAAAGCGCCCTGGCCCCACCACAATTGCAGGACCCTGGGTGATCACCGGAGGCCGCCGGTGGAATTGAGTTATACAACTTAAGGTTGTATTCAGTTTCAATAGCGATACTCACGTCAGGTTACGAACTGACAGTGACCGCTAACGACCGACCCCTTCGAAAGAGTTTCCAGATGCAAATGCTCGCTCAAGAGGCGCTCCTGTCTGCCGGACTCCCCACCGCCGGTCGCAGAACGCTCGAGGCCGCCACCGCCTCGCCAAGGGCTGCGTTTGAAATGCCGGCGCCCCACACGTCGGCTCCCTCTGCGTCCTTCGCATGGTCCGGTCCGCAACTGTCCTGACACCACGGCAACCTCTCTCAACGCGCCGCCGCCGGAACACCAACAAGCAGAGGAGGACCTACTTTAGGGCTGCAGCCACGCCGTCGTGCGCCTCACGCGACGAACCGATGCGGCACCCGCCAAGCTCTTGTCGAGACCCGGTACGGCCTGCCACCTCACCAGGACGCCCCGGTTCCCCGCTCCACTGCGGGCGTTCCTTCCGGGTCCTGACAAGCACTTGGCCGCGAACAGGCGTCCCCACAACGCCGCAGCACCGCTCCGTCGCCTCCGGAGCGGTGCTTTCGCGCGTTCAGGGCACACCTAGGGCTCAAGATCCATTTCAAGAATGGCCATGCGCAGCTCATAGGAGAGCTCGCCATCATCCTCATCCACCAGCCGGTACACCAGACCGAGGAAATCGTCACCCCGGTGCACTTCCAGCATGTCGTCCTTCTTGGGCACCGGCTTCAGCTTCAAGTCTGGCGAGCCCAGCGAGCGCCGCAGGTATTTTTCCAGTCCAGTAACTTCCTCGCGCTTCACGTAAGCTCTCCTGCAATCGGGTATCGATGCGGCCTGATACTACTTGACCCCGTCGGCATCAAGGTTGCGCGCGAACATCTGGTCCATGGTGCGGGACGGATCGCTACAATCCGAGACGCCGATCACCCTCGCCGGCACGCCCGCCACAGTGGTTCGCGCCGGTACGGACTTCAGCACCACCGAGCCGGCCGCGATCTGCGAGCAATTGCCGATGCTGATATTGCCCAACACCTTGGCGCCAGCGCCAATCATGACCCCGTCACCAATCTTGGGATGCCGGTCGCCGCTCGCCTTACCCGTGCCGCCCAGCGTCACCGAGTGCAGGATCGAGACATTGTCGCCCACCACCGCCGTCTCGCCGATCACCAGCGCATGGCCGTGGTCGATGAAGACGCCGCGACCGATCCTGGCGGCCGGATTGATGTCCATGGAGAACACGCGCGAGGCTTGGCTCTGCAGATAAAGCGCGAAATCGCGCCGACCGTGCTGCCAGAGCAGATGGGCGAAGCGATGGGTTTGCAGGCCATGAAAGCCCTTGAAGTAGAGCAACGGCTCGATCAACCGGTCGCAGGCCGGATCGCGCTCGCGCACCGCCATCAGATCGGCGCGGAACACCTCGCCGAGCCGTGGATCCTCCTCAAGCAACTCATGGAACGTATCGTAGAGTAGACCGGCGTCCACATCCGCATGCATCAGGCGCTGCGCCAGGCGATGGCAGATCGCCTCCTCCAGCCGGCGATGATGCAGGATGGTGGCGAAGATGAAGCCTCCCAGGGCCGGCTCTCGCGCAATGGCCGCCTCGGCCTCCTGGCGCACCTGCGCCCAGACCGGGTCGACAACCTCCAAGTTGTTATTGGCCGCCTTGGCGCTGCTAATTTGCATCGTCTGCTCCATCTGCTCCGTCCGCTTGCCTCCGCCCGCTCACGTCCAGACGCGTCGGGGAGGCAGGCGGACTAAGTTGTTTTGCGGCAACATGTTTAGCACAACCGAGGGGTTGGGCGCACCTGAAACCCGCCGGACTCGCCTTTCGGTGTTCAGGTTACAGAATTGTATTCATACAGCCACCATTCAGCCACGGCGGTCAAACTAGCTAGTGCGGATCAAGTCGTGCGCCGCCGGCGTTTGCATGACCGGCGCTATGCTTCGAGACGCGACAAGATGGGACTGTTTGACCTGACATGAGCCAGGAAACTGACAATCGGACGGCTGTTCAGCCGCAATCCGCTCCCCCGGGCAGCGTTCGCGCCCGCATTTGGGATCTGCCGACACGGCTGTTCCATTGGGCGCTGGTGTTTGCGGTCATCGTTTGCAGCAAGACCGGCTTCTTCGGCCCGGCCAACTCGCTCGACTGGCACGTCTGGTCCGGTTACGCGATTGGCGCGCTCGTTCTGTTCCGCATCGTCTGGGGGCTGTTCGGCAGCGAGTTCAACCGCTTAGACCGATTGTTCGGCGCACTGCGCCACTTGCCCGAACATCTGCGCGGCCTCGTGCGACTGCGTCCCAAGCACTATCTCGGCCACAACCCGGCCGGCTCATTGATGATTATTGGCCTCGCCTTTGTGCTGCTGGCGATGGTCTTCAGCGGGATGATCGTCCTCGGCGGCATCGACAAACAAGGCGTCTTTGCAGGCCTCCCCACGTACGCCGACGCACGGGTGATCAAATCCATCCACGAATGGCTGGCTTACCTTCTGATGGCGATGATCGTCGGCCATCTGCTCGGCGTGCTTGTCGAAACCGTCCTTCTGCGCGTGCCTCTGGTTCGCGGCATGATCACGGGCTGGCTGCCGGTGCCCGCCGACGCACCGCAAAGAAGCTGGCGTCCCGGGCGCCCCATGTTGGCGGCAATCGGAAGCGGTTTTGCAGCAATCGCGATCGGCGGCCTGATGGCGCCCCTGTTGAAAATACCTCCCCATGGCGTTCCAGCCGGCGTGCAAGCCGGGTCCACCTTCGCCAAAGAGTGCGGAGCGTGCCATTGGTCGTTCCATCCCAGCCTTTTGCCGCGCGCCTCCTGGGCCAAGATCATGGCCAGCCTCGATCAGCACTTCGGCGAAGACGCCAGCATGTCGGAGAAGGCAAAGACGGAAATCGCGGCTTACCTTGACGCCAACGCCGCAGAAACGGCCGACACGGAGCCGGCGAACCGCCTGCGTGACGTTTCGGACGCCGAGCCGACGCGCATCACCAAGACGCGCTTCTGGCTGCGCACCCACGACCATATTCAGGACGCCATCTTCAAATCGCCGGCCGTGCGCACCCGCGCCAACTGCGCCGCCTGCCACCGTGACGCTCTGACCGGCCGGTTCGACGATCAAGCCATCGACATTCCCACTTCGCTCAAATCTGGAGATGCACCATGAAAAAGCTGGCCATCCTTTTGGTCGCCAGCGCCAGCATCGGCCTTGGCGCTCCCAGTGCCTTTGCCGACCCAAGGCGTGACGCCATCCTTGCCGATCTCATGGCGCAGGCCAAGACCGCCGACCCGGCGTTTTCAGCCTTCGCAGCCGATCGCGGCAAGGCTTTCTTCCTAGCCTCCCAGACTGGCGGCAAGCCGGACACCGCGTCCTGCACCGCGTGCCATACCAAGGACCCCAAAGCCAAGGGCCAGACCCGCGCCGGTAAGGACATCGCGCCGATGGCAGTGTCCAAGACGCCAGATCGCTTCACCGACGGCGAAAAGATCGCAAAATGGTTCTTGCGCAATTGCACCAGCGTGCTGGGCCGCGAATGCACCGCCGCCGAAAAGGGCGACTTCATCACTTTCATGTCCAGCCTGTGAGACCACTGATGATTTATACGGTTCGGTTTTTGGCGCTTGCCCTCGCCATCGCAGCACTGACTGACGGCGCCTTGGCGGCAGGCTTCTTCCACTCAGTCAAGGAGCCGGTGGTGGTAAAGGAATGCGGCGCCTGCCACATGGTTTACCCGCC
>JAYUAJ010000188.1:0-2012 GCA_043741375.1 Hyphomicrobiaceae bacterium
CGCGCGGGGGCGTTGCGGGCGCTGCCTCGGGCGCGGCGGGACTGGCTTGGCGCTGCGCCATGCAGGCGTCAAACTCAGCCTGATCCTTGGCTTGGCGCAAGTTGCGCAGGAAATCCCGAAAACTCCGTTGCTCTTCTTCCAGGCGGGCCAGCGTCTCTGCGCGATGCTGCTCGAAGGCGGTGTTGAGCTGGCCCGGGGCGGTGCGCCAGGCGCCTTGCGCTGATCGGAACACCGTCCCAGCACGGTCGCCGAGGGCGCGCGCGCGTCCCATCAACGACGCGCCAGCTCCCGTTGGTTGAGCAATCATCCGCCGCCCGACAGCGAAATAAGTCAGCGCGGCTCCGGCGAGGGCGCTCGTCATTACGACAAAAAGTATCTTGGGCATGGAATCACTACGTAATGGGTCTCTCAGCGCCATGAGGCGAGAGATCATGAAACGGCGCCGACCCAATATTTCCGTCGAAATCCCGATTGCCTCGCGCGCACCTGCTTGCAATATTGTGAATACAACGACTGGCGGCGTGTCCATGAGGGACAGTCAACCCGCCGCATTGGGAGGTTTTTATGCGCACACTGACATCATTTGCACTCGCCGCCGCGGTATTGGCCGGCGCCGCGACCGCTGCATCCGCCGATATGCTGAAAGCGCTCGGCGCGGGCGAAGGGGCGGTCGATATCGTCGCTTGGCCCGGCTACATCGAGCGCGGCGAGAGCGACAAGGCTTACGACTGGGTCACCGAATTTGAAAAGAAGACGAGCTGCAAGGTCAGCGTCAAGACCGCCAACACCTCGGACGAGATGGTGGCTCTGATGAACGAAGGCGGGTTCGATCTGGTGACCGCCTCGGGCGACGCGTCGCTGCGTCTGGTGGCGGGCAAGCGCGTGCAGGAGATCAACACGGCGCTGATCCCTAGCTTCAAGTCAGTCGATCCGCGCCTGCAGAGTGCGCCCTGGCATACGGTCGACGGCAAGCACTATGGCGTGCCCTATCAGTGGGGGCCGAATGTGCTCATGTACAACACCAACGTCTTCAAAGAGGCGCCAAAAAGCTGGTCGGTAGTGTTCGAGGAGCAGAATCTTCCCGATGGCAAGTCGAACAAGGGACGCGTGCAGGCCTACGACGGGCCGATCTATATCGCCGACGCCGCACTCTATCTGATGAAGAAGAAGCCGGAGCTGGGCATCAAGGACCCCTACGAACTGAACGAGGATCAGTATAAGGCGGCCCTGGATGTGCTGCGTGGGCAACGCAAAATCGTTGGCCGCTATTGGCACGACGCTACGATGCAGACGGATGATTTCAAGAACGAGGGCGTCGTCGCCTCCTCGTCCTGGCCGTTCCAGGTGAACACGCTGCAGGCCGACCCCAAGAAGCTGCCGATCGCCTCGACCATCCCCGAGGAAGGCGCCACCGGCTGGGCCGACACCACGATGATGCACGCCGACGCCGCCCACCCCAACTGCGCCTACCTGTGGATGGAGCACTCGCTCGAAGCCAAGCTGCAGGGCGATCTTGCGGCCTGGTTCGGGTCTGTGCCGGTCGTGCAGGCCGCCTGCAAGGGCAACGCGCTGCTCACCGACGCTGGTTGCGACGGCAACGGCATGGGCAATTTTGAGAAGATCAAATTCTGGCGTACGCCCACGGCCAAGTGCTCAAGCGGGACGTGCGTGCCGTATTATCGCTGGGTGTCGGATATGATCGCGGTGATTGGGGGAAGGTGATGGCGCCGTAGGTTGGGTTAGCACGGCCCGGAACGGCGACAGTGTGCCGAGCTGCCGGTTCCGTGCGTAACCCAACATTCCGCGCCCGTCATGTTGGGTTACGCGCGGGATGTTTGCCTGCGTCCCATCGTGAGGCCATCGGCCACGCTAATCGTACTGAGTCACTTTGACATGGTCCGTCCCCGCTGGGAATCTGCGAATTTGCCGATTCCTTTTTGTGGGAGGGCGGCATGGACGGGGCGGATTCGCGGGCCAGTGCAGGGCGTTTGGCGAACTATCTCAATGGGTTG
>JAYUAJ010000189.1:0-2012 GCA_043741375.1 Hyphomicrobiaceae bacterium
GGCGCGCAACCTCGTCGGCCGCGAGCACGACGGGCAGAATCTTGGCCTTGCGCGCGTAGGGAATGCGGACCGGCAGATCAGTACGGCCGAGCGTGACGCCGAAGAAGAAACGTAAGCCTGAGACGGCTTGGTTCAACGTCGCCCAGGCGATCTTGCGACGCACCAGATACAGCTGAAAGGCGCGGACTTCTTCCATCGTCGCCTGATCCGGCGAGCGGCCGATGTGCAGTGCGAACGACTTGACCCAGTGCACGTAGGACGCCTGGGTGGTGGCCGACAGATTGCGGATCGTCATGTCCTCGATCATCCGCTGCCGCAGTGGCGTGATCGGGCGGTGTGCGTTACGCTTGACCATGGGGTGCTCCTTGACTGTCGAGACGTAGGCTTCGACACCCACGATCCTGACAGACAGGACGCACCCCTCACCGCGAGCACCCTCCGCGCCAGCGGTTCAGTTCAATCTGACTCCCAGCCTCCAGGCGATGAGTCACTCCGCCACACCCCGCAACCCGCTGCCCCGTCACAATGAGAACTGCTGCGGGCGATGGCCGACGCGTTGCGCATGGGAACGGCCTACACGGCGGTAGAGCGGGGCTGATGAGCGCGCGGCTCTATATCGTGGTCTACGACATTTCCAGCCCCAAACGCTGGCGTCGGGTCCAGAAGGCCGTCCGGCGGCTGTGTCAACGGAGCCAGCTCTCGGTTTTCATCTGCCGTGGGACGCCTGCCCGGATGGCGCGACTGGAAACGGAATTGCGGCGCTCGCTGCATGCCCAGGACGATCGGCTGATGATCGTTGATCTCGGTCCCGCTCACTCGGCCGCAGCCCAATCGCGGGCCCAGAACGCCATGAGCGAGATCATCGACCTCGGGGGCATCGCGCTATGACGGCGATGCCCGTCTGGCAAACGTGGCGAAACGCCCTCCAGGCTGCGCCCGCGCGCCTGATCGCCGCCGAGGGCGGGCGGCTCTCGAGGACATTGCCAGCATCGCGACGCTGGCCGAAGCGTGGGCACGGGTGCGGGCCAACAAGGGTGGCCCCGGCGGCGACGGCATGACCATCGAGCAGGCGGCCGTCGGCATCGAGCGGCGTCTGGCTGGATTGAGTTCCGCCTTGCTGGCTGAGACCTATCGGCCCCAGCGCATCCGGATGGCATTGATCCCGAGAAAAAGCGGCGGCAAGCGGGCGCTCTCCATTCCATCCGTCATCGACCGCATTGCGCAGACCGCGACGTCCACCGTAGGAGTTTGTGTTTCTCGGGCGGAGCCTGTGCGCGGCAAGGACGATCGCCGCAAGTCCAGCCATGCAGCCGGCGCCGTGGGAGGAGGCATAGATGCGAGCGCGCGGTGGCGCGACCCCTCAGTTGGCAACCTTGCCAGTTCACTCCGTCAGCAGGGTGGCTCCCCACATCGGTGGCATGAGACGCACAGCCAAGGAGGCTCCCATGCGCACCACCAAGACCCGGACCGTCGTCGCCCTCGCAGCAGCGATGGGCATCGTCCTGCGACCGATCGGCGCCCACGCGATCGAACCCGCCGGCAGCGTCACCACGCTGGCGACAACCGGGAGCGCCGTCGCCAGCCCCGCCGCGCAGGGCGTGGTAGCCGGGCCGGTCATGGCAGGTCGGCTCGCCCGCCTCCTGTGGGCCGGCGCGCAACGCGCGCTAGAGATCCTGTTCAAAATGCCGGCTCTCCTGGACGGCCAAGAAGCTCGACGCGAACGTCGAAGCATTGCAGGCCATTGCTGTCGATCTAAAGCGCGAGATCGCCGAGCAAAAGCGAATTAATGCGGACCTGAGGTGGCGCACAGCTCGATGGCGAACATCTGGAAATTGGCGCGCTCCGCCCCGCTGGAGGCTGTCCAGCGCGCGATGAAGGCCTCGATCTGTCCGTCCGCTGTCGTACCGCCATGGTCGCAATCTATGGCAAGCCGGGGAGGCTTGGGAAGGGTGGGGATGCCACGGTGTTGCCACCTGATTGCCACTGAGGCGCACCGAATCGGTCCGTATCTT
>JAYUAJ010000190.1:0-11347 GCA_043741375.1 Hyphomicrobiaceae bacterium
CCTTGGCTGCCCCGCGTTTGTCGCCTTTCAATTTAGCTGCCGCTTCATCGACCGCGGCCTGATCCTTGGCAGCTTTGTCCGCCGCTGTCTGATCGGCAGCGGCAGCGGCGGCTTTGTTGGCATCTGCTTTCGCGGCTGCGGCCTGCGCCGCAGCGGCATCAGCGGCAGCTTTGTCGGCTCCGGCCTGTTGCGCTGCAGCTGCATCCGCAGCCGCTTTCTCCGCCGCAGCTTGATCCTGCGCAGCCTGATCGGCAGAAGCTTTTGCGGCCGCAGCCTTCTCCTTCGCCGCTGCCTTGATGGCAGCGGCTGCCTCGGCCGCAACTTGATCCTTGGCGGCTTGCGCCGCGGCGGCTTTATCTGCCTGAGCTTGATCGGCGGCCGCTTTCTCGGAAGCAGCCTTTTCCGCCGCAGCTTGATCCTGCGCAGCCTGATCGGCAGAAGCCTTTGCGGCCGCAGCTTTCTCCTTCGCCGCAGCCTTGTTGGCAGCGGCTGCCTCGGCCGCAGCTTGATCCTTGGCGGCTTGCGCAGCGGCGGCTTTATCTGCCTGAGCTTGATCGGCGGCCGCTTTCTCGGAAGCAGCTTTTTCCGCAGCGGCTTGATCCTGCGCTGCCTTGTCGGCAGCAGCTTTAGCAGCCTTAGCGGCCGCAACTTCCGCCTTCGCAGCAGCCTTGCTGGCAGCTGCTGCCTCGGCGGCAGCTTGGTCATTGGCGGCTTTTTCAGCGGCGGCCTTGTCAGCGTTCGCCTGATCCGCCGCCGCTTTCTCGGCAGCCTTCTTGGCAGCCTTGGCGGCGGCTTTTTGTTGCGCGAACAACGCCTTGCACTCTGCTTCTGTCGTCAAACCCGCATCGACGCAGGCTGCGGGAAGTTGCACGGCCGCCGGCTGATCGGCCGCAGGTGCTGCTTCATCGGCGGCCAAGGCTGGCGCCGCAAGAACTGTACATAGCGCCAGGGTCGTAACCAGCCATTGTCGAACCTGCATAATGTAAATCCTCAAATCATAACCGCGATTCGCATGACGTTTTGCAGCCGAACACGGTAAATGTGCGGCTGAGCCTACGAGTGAAATGCTCGCGGCTACCGTTTGGTTCCATACCGGTTGTCGACGTACGTCTCGACGACCTTCTTGAAATCGGCGGCAATTCCCGCACCGCGCAGCGTCATCGCCTTTTTGCCGTCGATGAACACGGGCGCTGTCGGACTCTCCCCGGTCCCCGGCAACGAAATGCCGATATCGGCATGCTTGCTCTCGCCCGGGCCGTTGACGATGCAGCCCATGACGGCCACTTTCAGACTCTCGACGCCCGGGTACTTCGGACGCCAAACGTCCATGCTTTCCCGCATCCAGGTTTCGATATTACGCGCCAGCTCCTGAAAAACAGTCGAGGTGGTGCGCCCGCATCCGGGGCAGGCCGCGATCACTGGCACGAAGGCGCGCAAACCCATGGTCTGCAGCAGCTCCTGCGCGGCCCGGACCTCCAGCGTTCGATCGCCACCTGGCTCGGGAGTGAGCGAAAAGCGGATGGTATCGCCGATTCCCTGCTGCAGCAGGATGCCCATCGCGGCCGAGGACGCGACGATGCCCTTGGAGCCCATCCCGGCCTCCGTCAACCCCAGATGCAGCGCGTAGCGGCAGCGGGAGGCTAGCAAACCGTACACCGCGACCAGGTCCTGCACATTCGAAACTTTGGCCGAGATAATGATGCGGTCGGCCGGAAGACCGATTTTCTCGGCGAGTTCCGCGCTGAGTAGTCCCGATTGCACGACCGCCTCGTGCATCACAACGCGTGCATCTGCAGGTTCTGGGAGCACCGCGTTGGCGTCCATCAGCCGGGTGAGCAACTCCTGGTCCAGAGACCCCCAGTTGACCCCGATGCGCACCGGTTTGCCGTACTTCAACGCCAGTTCAACGATGTCGGAGAACTGTCTGTCGCGTTTGTCCTTAAAACCTACATTACCTGGGTTGATGCGGTATTTGTCGAGCGCCTCGGCACAGGCCGGGTAGTTTCTGAGGAGCGTGTGACCGTTGTAGTGAAAGTCACCGATCAGTGGCACGGTGATGTTCCGCAAGCGCAGGATATCACGGATTTCGGGGACCGCCGCAGCCGCCTCGGGCCGGTCGACGGTAATGCGCACCAGTTCCGAGCCGGCGCGAGCAAGCGCTGCGATCTGTGCGACCGTACCCTTGGCGTCGGCCGTGTCGGTGTTGGTCATGGATTGCACCACGATTGGTGCGTCGCCGCCGACCGTGATGGTACCGATGCGGACCGGGATCGAGGCTCGCCGCAGGCCGGATTTGCTCAATGCCGGGCTGGTCATGGTCATCCTTTTTGTCCGGTGATGCATGTTAACCGTGTCACGCGAAAAGCCGTGCGGCGGGGACCGCAATGGGTTGCGTTTTGCAAGGTGAATAAGCAGCCGCGCCCCGCTAGGCAAGCGCGGCTCGGTCGCCGCAGCTTGAGTTTGAGTTGCTTCGCCATATTTGCTTTGCATGTCTTGTTCGTGAGCGCGTGATACCCAACTGTAGTTGCGCCCGGGTTGAGGTGGGTTCGTAACGCTGCCTGTGCTAGACAAAACCGTAACGTTTCTGTCTTGCCGGCCAATTGGCCGCAGGAATGGTGGGATGCTGTTGACGATGCGTGGTTGGATAGGTCGCATTTTTTCATTTTTAGTCAATGATTTGATCGTTGTACTGTTGCCCCTATTGGCAGCCGTATCATGGGCGGCCGAACGCGCCATTGCCCAGACCGCCCCATCGCCTGGCCAGAGCGCAGACGCTGCCACGACCGCAGCCACCACCTCGACCGATGTGGTCAGGATGTCGCAGGCATGGGCGAGCCAGAATCACCTGTTCCTATGGATCTCGTATCTGTCGGTGGCGAGCATTGTCGGCACGCTGCTGTGGCGCTTCGGCAAGACCGAGGCGTGGGCCAATCTGCGCGAGCGCCTTCAGCACGAGATGTTGGGCAATTGGCGGCTCGCCCTGCTTGCCATAACCAGCATCGCGTTGACCATGGCGTCCGGCTGGACCACCTGGGATGGCATGACAAACTTCACCGGTACGCCGGTGTTGAGTTTTCTGATCACCCTCGGCATCCAGGGCATCATGCTGATCGCGGCCTGGCTGATCGGCGAGAGTTTTGCGGTTGGACTGGCGGCGTCGGGCGGCGGCAACAAGACCGTGTCGACGCCGGATCGTATCCTGGCTGTTCTGTCGGTTATCCTGCTCGCTGCTGCAATTTATGCCGTCGCCATGGTGGCCCTGCAGCGCGGGACCATCGAATATATCGACAGCATCATTCGCCGCCACAAGAGCGAGCTGTCGCTGCCGATCCCGACGACGAATTTCCGTATCCTGATTGCGCTGGGCGTTACCGGCCTGCTGACATCCTTGCTGGTGTCGCAGAAGGAAATCTTCCAGCCCTATTTGCGCGGCCTCAAGGCCATCTTGATGAGTCTGCCGATCTGGCTGATGTTCCTGGCCTGTATGCTTACCTCGGTATTCTTTTCATTCGACAGCCTGTTCTCGACCATCTTCCCCGCCAGTGAGCGGGCGCGGGCGGCTGAACTGCGCACCACCAATCAGGTGGCAGGTATCGTATCGGACCTCGGAGTAACCATCTCCAAACGCCAGGCCGATAATACGGACGCCCTGTTTTCCGCCACTGAGTGGAAAGACTACGCCGCCCGTGTCAACGACATCATCACACTTGCGCGCGGCGCCCCTGAGCAGATAGCGGCCCTGACCCGCAAGGAGCTGGAGGATCAGCAATCCGTCCGCGCGGGTCTCGAAGAGCGCAAGGCGACAGCGCAAAGCCAGCAGGTGCGGTTGGAAAAGCGCAAGGACGAGTTGCTCGGCGACGTCAACAAGCTGAAGGAGGAAGTGCCTCCGATCGCTGCCGAAGTCGACCGCCTGAAGACCGACGTGTTCAAGCGCGAAAGCGAGATTTTGACCAAGAAGGCCGAGATGCAGGCCGAGGCCGGTGGCGTCGGCGGCACACTTAAGGCCGGGCAGGGCCCTGAATGGCAAAAGCGACGCAAAGAGCTCGACGATTTTGCCACGCTGAAGACCATCACAGAAAGCCAACTGAAGGAGCGCGCTGCGCAGCTGAAGGGGAAGCGTGACCGCATCGCCACGTCCGAATCCGAGCTGGCGCAAATCGACGGCGAGATTGGCAAGCTGCGCGGCGAAAAGGACGTCGCGGACAAGCAGATGGCCTCGGTCAGCCTCGACAAGCCTGCCGGATCCGTTGCCGCCAGCACAGAGACAATCGCAACATCGGGGTTTTCGTCACTCGACGAGGCGTTTGCGCAATTCCGTCAGCGCCCCGACAAGAAGACTTTCGATGCGGTCCAGCAGCAATGTTCGGCGCTGATCACCGTTTTCGACAAGGTTCCGGCGCTCAAGGCCGACGCCACTTCTAAGAATGTGCGCTGCGATCCCAGCGTTGTGGCCGAGTCCATCGGCCGGATTTTCGCGTTGAACGACGGCTTGGTCGCCTTCAAGGAGCGCTGCTCCAAGCCCGAGAGCTTGCCGCAGACGGGTGTCGACGACCTCCTGAAGTTCGGTCAGCAATGCGTCCAGACGTCCGGCCTCGACAGCAAGGACACAGCCAACTATCGCGCCGCCATCAACGGCATTGGCCTCAACCGGGACGACAAGGCGCACCGCTTTGTGGTCAGTTGGAACGCGTTCCTGGATGGCAACCGGCTGGCCTATCTGGCGCTGGCTATTGCCTTTGCCCTCGACGGCCTGGTCTTCATGTCGGGCCTGTTCGGCGCTAATGCGGTTTCCTCGCCGCTGGTCCGCCTGCCGAGTGCCAGCCAACGCTCGGCCGCAGATCTGGAAGCGACCATGTTCGCTGCCCTGCGCCCAGACATCTACGGCAGCGCCAAGCTGGTGATCGACGCGCTGCACCCGATTGCGCCGCGCGACGGCTTTGTCTCGGAAGTTCGCACCAGCGAGTACGACCGCATTTCGGCCGCCTCGATCCGGCGCGTCCTGAGCGCCGGCGCCCAGTTTGGCGGCGTCGAGCCCGATCCGCGCCGCGACGGTGTCTTCCTGGTGCGCGGCGCACTGACGGAGTTTCTCGCCAAGGCCTGCGAGCGCGAGTTGCGCACCAATCCGGGCGTTCGCGACGCCGCCGAGGAAGCCCGCAAGGTCGAGGCTGCCCGGCATGCCGAGCATGAGCGGTCGCGCCAGGCCGAGACCGACGCGCAGCGCGTCGATGAGACCGAGCGCCACAAGGAAGACCGCGAATTGGAGCGGCGGGCGCGCGCGCTTGAACCGGTCCTGACGGCCGCGCTGATCACCGAGGATATCGACGACCGGGAACCGCTGTTCCACGCCTCGCAGCGGCTACTGGCGCAGATGCAGCCGACCTCAGCCCACAAGGACTTTACCTCTGAAATCGACTTGACCCACGTCGAAGGGACCGACAAGCACTTTTTCCGCAGCGTACTGAATACGGCCGCGGCGCGCCGGGCGGTCGAGCGGGCCCAGGGTGTCGAGCGTGAGCTTTATCTGGTGCGTCCAGAGCTGACGTTGTGCCTGGCTGCCATCCGCGTGCGCGCCTATGAGGATTGGCAACGCCGCTCACGCAAGAAGAGCGCGTTCTCCTGGCTGGTACGCCCGCGCGATGTCACACCGGCGCAACAGAGCCTCCCCGCCCCCGGACGGCCGAACTTGCAGGTGGTGAAGGAAACCGGGAGTTCAACGCAGCGCCCGAGTTCGGAGTTGCTCCCGGCGCGCACCGCAACGCAGGCGCCGCCGTCAGCGCGGCACCCCATCGACCTAACCAAAGTTCGGCGCGATAGCGCGCAACCGAATATTGTGCCGGCGAGAACCGTCGCGCCGGATCTCGATGCTCAATCGGGCGAGCGCTTCGTGGCTTGGGCGAAGCGGAACGCCTACAGCGACGTCGACATGGCGTGGTTGCGGTTGCTGCTCAATCGCGAACAGCTCGCCTCCGTGCAAGGTTACTTGGCCGAAATGCTGGCTCCCAGCATGATCGACGCCGCCGACGCCGAGGCGCGCAGCGAAATGCCATCGTTCCGCAAGTCGATCGAGCCGCTCGGGGTTCTGCCCGCCGAGGCCGATATTCTGGTGCGCGCTTTGAGCGCGCTCCATCAGCTCCAGAATCTGAAGGAGCATTTGGCAACGACCTTGGGAACTTCGGCGGCCATCGGCGCCATGTCGCCGGACCAAGAACACTACTTTTCGACGCTGCGCGACCTGCACGATTCCATCCGCCTGTTTTCCGGCGACGCGGCCGATGCCCACGCTGTATGGCCCAACGCCATCGATACGCTGCGCCAGTACGACAGCGAAGAGGGCCGCAGACGGTTGGCGACCTGATCGCTTTAGCCGCTCGTCAGATGCTTACGGATCTGATCGGACAGTTTGCGGCGTGGCGGTTCCGCGCTGGCTGATTCAGCCTCTGGAGCATCGATTGGCGCCGCCGGCTCGGCCACTTTATCGCGATAGAACTTGGCTGGCCTGAGGTCGTCCAGTTCCAGCAGCTCCAGATGCTGTGCGCCCTCCTTTTGGACCAGGTAGAGCGTGCCGGTCTTGCCGATCACTCGCCCGCTCATGCGGCCGAGCCCGCCCGAAACCTCGAAGCGCAATCCAACCAGCACGTCTTCCATCATTGTCGGTGCTCCTTTGGTGCTCCATCACAGGCTGGCTGACACGTCATACCCATACAACCAATCATACTGCCCCAGCAATCGCGCCGGCGGAGCCAAGCGCAGCGCAGCATCGCGTGCTGCAGCAGCCAATCCGGTCACGTGGTAGATCGCGCCATTGCGTTTTGAGGCGGCCGCAACGCGCTCGACACGACGGCGGCGGAGTGTCTCGAAGCGAACGAACGCCGCGGTGGGGTCGTCCAGAGTTTCGGCCAGGGCGCGTCCCAACACGACCGCATCCTCCAGCGCCATGACCGCACCTTGCGCCAGGAACGGCAGAATGGGATGGGCCGCATCGCCAATGAGCAGGGTGCGCCCCTTCGCCCATGGAGCGACATGGCGGACGGTGAAGACACTCCAGCGCCGCCATTCGGGCGCGCGCCGCAACAACGCGACCAGCTGCGGCGACCAGCCTGCCAGATGTGGCTCCACGTCGGCAATCGTACCTGGCCGGTCCCAATCCTCAGGACCGGGCGCAGACTGCACAATCACCACGACATTGAGACTGGCTCCACCGTCAACCGGATAGTGAACAACATGGGCCGAGCGGCCCAGCCACAAACCGACGTTAGAGTCACCAAACGGTGCTGGCAGATGATCAGCTCCTAGAGGGCGCTCGATGATCGCCCGATAGGCCGTATAGCCGCTCGGGCTTGGGGGGGCGCCACCTTGCCAGCTGCGCAGCCGCGACCAAACGCCATCGGCGCCGACCAGGGCCGCGCCGGTGACGGTTCGTCCGTCAGCTGATCGGACAGCGATCGTGTCCTCGGCAGGATCGATGCCGCTGAGCTCGAAACCGGTTTCAACAGTGACATTGCTCGCGGCCATGGCGGCCTGGCGCAGCAGCGCCTGCAAATCAGCGCGCCGGAGGGTCGTATACGGAGACTGAAATCGCTGTTGCGCCGCATCCCCCAGTGGAACGGTGTTGTGCCGTCGACCAGTGGCGCCATCGTAAATGCAGATGCCCGCAGGCTTGAATCCTACTGGCACGATGGCGTCCTTCAATCCTAACGCCGCAAGCGCCCTTGCACCGTTGGGGCCGATCTGGATGCCTGCGCCGGCCGTTGAGAACTCCTGGCGTTTCTCAAGCACGCGCACGGTGAGGCCGCGCCTCGAAAGCGCAACTGCTGCCGCAAGCCCGGCTATGCCTGCGCCAGCGATCAGTACCGGGAGGCGTTGCGCCATGCGTCACGCCGACTCCCGTTTCAGGGTCACGCCGCCTTCTTGGCCGCGTCAAATAGGCATCCGGGCGGGATCGTCACGTCGGCGGGGCACTTCGGATCGTAAACATAGTGCGTCGAGCAGTACGGGCAGATGGTTTCTTCATCTGCGCCCATGTCGAGATAGACATGGGGATGATCGAACGGCGGGCGGGCGCCCATGCACTGGAATTCCGTCACGCCGATGGCGATCTTGGCCACGCCCGCGTCATTGCACAAATGGGGTACGAGTAAAGCCGCCATGGTATGGTCCCTAGAGCCGAATCTTGCGCGGGTCACCCTCGCGCACCAAACATCACAGGAGGTTCTTGTGGCACTCCAGATGCAGCATTTCAACTCGGGTGGGATCGATATCGCGTTCATCGATGAACGCGTCCTCCCGGCGGGTAGCGAGCCCGGCAAGCTGCCGGTGTTGCTGATCCACGGCTTTGCCTCCAACGTGACGGCCAACTGGGTCGATCCAGGCTGGGTGCGCACACTCACAGGGGCGGGGTACCGGGTGGTGGCGCTGGACAATCGCGGCCACGGTCAGAGCGCCAAGTTGTATGACGAAGCCGCCTACGGACCACGCCTGATGGCGGAAGATGCGCGCGGGCTGCTGGATCATCTCAAGATCGGACAGGCGCATGTCATGGGCTATTCCATGGGCGCGCGTGTGACGGCGTTTCTGGCCCTGGCGCATCCTCTGCGCGTGCGCTCGGCAGTGTTCGGCGGCCTCGGCATCAACATGATCCGCGGCCTGGCGGGTACGCGCCCGATCGCCAATGCCCTGCTGGCGCCGTCGCTGGAGGATGTAACCAACGCCACGGCGCGCACCTTTCGGGTGTTCGCGGAGGCGACCCACAGCGACCTGAAGGCCCTGGCGGCGTGCATTCTTTCGAGCCGCGAGCCGATCACAGCCGAGATGGTGGCCGCGCTGACCCAACCGGTCCTGGTGGCGGTGGGCGACAAGGATGTGATCGGCGGCCCGGCAGGCGAACTGGCGGCGTTGATCCCAGGGGCCGAGGCGTTCGTGATCGAGGGCCGCGATCACATGCGCGCGGTGGGCGATCTCCGGTTCAAGGAGGCGGTGTTGCGGTTCTATCAGCGGGTAGGTTAGCTAGTCGGCTACGCCCGCCATCTCAGAGGACACCCCGACCATGGAACTTGGCATCTATTCGTTCGTCGAGACGCCGCCGGGGCCGCCCGAGGGGTGGGCGGAGCGGACGCGCGTGCGCTTTGCCCAGATGCTGGAGGAGGCGGAACTGGCCGACCGGCTCGGACTCGACGTGTTTGGCATCGGCGAGCATCACCGGGCCGATTTCGGGGCCTCGGCGCCGCCGGTCATGCTGGCGGCGGTGGCGGCGCGCACCAAGCGCATCCGGCTCACCAGCGCAGTCACCGTTCTGTCCTCGGACGATCCGGTACGGGTCTACCAGCAGTTCGCCACGCTCGATCTACTCTCAGGCGGTCGGGCCGAAGTGATGGCCGGGCGCGGCTCGTTCATCGAGTCCTTTCCGTTGTTCGGGTTCAACCTGAACCAATATGACGACCTGTTCGCCGAACGGCTGGAGCTGCTGCTCGCCATCCGCGAAAAGGAGCGCGTGACCTGGAAGGGCAAACTGCGCGCGCCGCTCGACAACCAGCCGGTTTATCCACGCGCCCTGCAAAACCCGCTGCCGGTTTGGATCGCCATCGGCGGCACGCCGGAATCGGTGGCGCGGGCGGGCTATCTCGGGCTGCCGCTGGCCATCGCCATCATCGGCGGCATGCCGGAGCGGTTCGCCCTGCTGGTGGATCTTTATCGCGAGGCGGCGTCGAAGGGCGGGCACGATGCGGCGACGTTGCCGGTCGGCATCAACGCCCACGGCTTTCTCGCCGATACGCCGGAAGCGGCGGCCGATGCGTTCTATCCGACCTATCGGGAGTCCATGGACCGCATCGGGCGCGAGCGCGGCTGGCCGCCGGGCAATCGCGAGCAGTTCAACCAGGGCATGGCCCCACGCGGGCATCTGCTCATCGGTTCGCCCGATCAGGTGATCGAGAAGATCCTCGCCCAGCACAAGCATTTCGGCAATGCGCGCTATCTGATGCAGATGACGGTCGGCAATGTCGACCACGAAAAACTGCTGCGCTCGATAGAGCTATTCGCCACAAAAGTTGCGCCGGCGGTGCGGGCGGCGACCGCGAAAACCAAGAATGGAGTCCACTGATGAAATCCATCCCGCAACGCATCGCTGATGAGCTGAAATGCGCGGTGTCGCAGGTCGAAACGACGATCGAGCTCTTGAAAGAGGGCGCTACTGTGCCGTTCATCGCCCGCTACCGCAAGGAAAAGACTGGCGGGTTGGACGATACGCAGCTGCGCAACTTGGAGGAGCGGCTGGGCTATCTCACCGAATTGGAGGACCGGCGCGCGGCGGTGCTGAAAAGCATCGAGGAGCAGGGCAAGATGACGCCTGTGTTGGCGCACAGCATAAGCGCGGCCGAGACCAAGGTGGCGCTGGAAGATCTCTACGCGCCCTACAAAGTCAAGCGCCGCACCAAGGCGATGATTGCGCGCGAGGCGGGGCTTGAGCCATTGGCGCTGGCGATCTTGGCCGATCCGGGCCTGGCGCCCAAGATCGAAGCCAAGAAATACATCAACGCCGAGAAGGAAATCGCCTCTTCCGATGCGGCATTGGAAGGCGCGCAGCATATCCTGATGGAAAAATTCGCCGAGGACGCCAGGCTGGTTGGCGCCTTGCGTGAAAAACTCTGGACCGGAGGCCTGCTCACCTCTGCGGTCGCCAAAGGCAAGAAGACCGAGGGTGAGAAGTTCACGGACTATTTCGAATTCTCGCAGACGCCGAAGGATCTTCCCTCGCATCGCATCCTGGCGTTGCTGCGCGGGCGCAACGAAGGTATCCTGAAAATCGACGTCGATCTGCCAGTGGCTGAGGGGCGGACGCATCCGGCCGTGACGGCAGTGATGGCCGCCAACAGCATCGCCGAGAAGGGCCGCCCGGCCGACGAGTGGCTGGCCGAAACCGCGCGGCTCGCCTGGAAGACGAAGCTCTCCACATCGTTGGAGACCGATCTGATCAGCCAACTGAAGGAGCGCGCCGACGCCGAAGCGATCCGCATCTTCGCCTCCAACTTGAAGGATCTCCTGCTGGCAGCGCCCGCAGGTCCGCGCGTCACTTTGGGGCTCGATCCCGGCATCCGCACTGGTGTAAAAGTCGCCGTGACCGCCGAAACGGGAAAACTGCTCGACACCACCATCATCTATCCGCACGAACCCAAGCGCGACTGGAACGGCTCGCTGGCGAGCCTCGCGGCGCTGTGCGTAAGGCACAAGGTGACGCTGGTCAGCATCGGCAATGGCACCGGCAGCCGCGAGACGGACAAGCTCGTCAGCGAACTGATGGCCAAGATGCCGGACTTGAAGCTCTCCAAACTGGTGGTGTCGGAGGCGGGCGCCT
>JAYUAJ010000191.1:0-2009 GCA_043741375.1 Hyphomicrobiaceae bacterium
ATGGACGCATCCGACATCAGGAACAGAGCGAGGCGCGCGATATCCTCGGGAACCAGCAGGCGGCCCCACGGCTGCTTGGCGTTGGCCGCCGCCAACCAGCCTTCCCCCAGCCCAAGCTTCTCGGCCTGCATGACGCGCTCGGCCGGTGAATCGGTCCAGCCGACATTGATGCCGTTGGCCCGGATGCGGTCGAAACGATGGGCCTGCGCGGCATTCTTGGTGAGCAGCGCGAGGGCGGCCTTGGTCGCGGAATAGACACCAAGCGATGGCGACCCGCCATGCGCATTCATCGAGAGGATGTTCACGATGGCGCCAGGCGCCTTGCGGTCGCGCAGGTGATTGATCAGGCGCTGCATCAGAAACATCGGCGAGCGCACATTGACCGTGAACAAGCGGTCAAAGAACTCCGGGGTCGCTTGCGCGATGGAACCGCGATCCGAGAGGCCGGCTGCATTCACCAACACGTCGACGGTTCCCAGCGCGGAGAGCGCCGCATCGAACAACTGGCCGGGCGCCGCCCCATCGGCGAGGTCGGCGGCGATGAACGTGGCCTTGGCGCCGGCAGCCTCGATCTGGGCCGCAGCCGCCGCGCCGCGTTTGGCTTCGCGGCCGGTAACGATGATGGCCTCGGCCCCCGCCCGGGCCCCGGCAAGCGCGATAGCCAAGCCAATGCCTTGGGTCGATCCGGTGACCAGAAGCTTCTTTCCACGCACGGCTGTCTCCAGTTTGTGATCGCGCCAGGTAGGGTTGGTAAATCACGCGCTGGGTGGTTTGACAATTGGCCATCGTCTGGCACTATGCCCGGCAATTGAGACCCGGCCTGCTACTGGCCTAACGATCTCAGCGCACAAGAATTCGAGTGAGGAAACGATGCGGACCATCAAGGGACCCGGCCTCTTTCTGGCGCAATTTGCTCGCGACACCCACCCGCACAATACCCTGCAGTCGATCGCCCGCTGGGCCGCCGGCTACGGCTACAAGGCGGTCCAGATCCCGACCTGGGACAAACGCTTTTTCGATCTCGACAGGGCTGCCGAAAGCACCACCTATTGCGATGAGATGAAGGGCATGCTGGCCGATGCCGGCATCGTCATCAGCGAACTCTCCACACATTTCCAGGGCCAGATGGTATCGGTGCATCCGGCCTATGACCTGATGTTCGACGGGCAGGTGGCGCCTGAGCTGCGTGGCAATCCCTCCAAGCGCCAGGCCTGGGCCGTCGATCAGGTGAAAAAGGCTGCCGCAGTATCGCGCCAGCTCGGGCTCGACGCGCACGTCGGCTTCTGCGGCTCGTTGGCCTGGCCGTACGTCTATCCGTACCCGCAACGGCCCGATGGCTTGATCGAGGAGTGTTTCGCTGAGCAAGCGCGGCGCTGGACGCCGATCCTCGATGAGTTCGACCGTCACGGTGTCGATCTCTGCTACGAAATCCATCCGACCGAGGACATGTTCGACGGCGACACGTTCGAGATGTTTCTCGACGCCGTGAAGGGGCATCCCCGCTGCTGCATCAACTACGATGCCAGCCATTTCATAAAGCAGGGCATGGACTACTCCGGCTTCATCGACGTGTTCCACGAGCGCATAAAAGCGTTCCATGTGAAGGACGCCGAGTTCAATCCGACCGCTAAACAGGGCGTCTACGGCGGCTATAAGGGATGGTTGCAGCGCGCCGCCCGGGACCGTTCGCTGGGCGACGGTCAGGTGAATTTCAAGAGCGTGTTCAGCAAGATGGCGGCCTACAATTTCGCCGGTTGGGCCGTCTACGAGTGGGAGTGCTGCCTGCAGCACCCGGAAGTCGCCGCCCGCAACGGCGCCAAGTATATCAGCGACCATATCATCGAAGTCGCCGACTATGCGTTTGACGACTTCGCCAAGACCGGCGCCAACCAGGCGACCAACCGGCAACTGCTGGGGATCGGCTGACGCGCATGGTGCACGCAATCGCAGATGGAGCGGGACCTCAACCCAGATTGCGCTATGGCATGGTCGGCGGCGGAAAGGATGCC
>JAYUAJ010000192.1:0-4894 GCA_043741375.1 Hyphomicrobiaceae bacterium
AACCGTTCGTCACCTGCGCCGCCATCCCGGTACACCAGTGCTGGTCTAAGAAGTCGATTAGTTCTGGGGCGTGATTCGTCATGCCGCTGGGTCCGCAATACTGGTGGCCGATCCGCCGTGCACGGCGGCGCCCGATGCGGATTACCGTTGTTTAATGTCGCACGATGGGCCTACCAGAGGTCGAAGTAAGGCGGGCATCGCGTGGGTTTGCGTACCATTGGCGTACCATTTGTGCTCTGGGCACGAAAAAGCCGCCTTGCGGTGGGTTTCAAAGCGTAAATTATTTCAATAAGTTAGAATTGGTTGCGGGGGCTGGATTTGAACCAACGACCTTCAGGTTATGAGCCTGTCGCAAACCTCTTGGACGGTGGCCCAAGTTGCACAAGGCGGCGCCAGGCGGCCTGTAGGCCCTTGGCGGAGACAGGGTGATTCAAAGAACCACACCGTTGCAGGGCTGACACGGGCGGCAAATCAGATTCTCTAGCGAAGCCACCAACACCAACTTTGGAGGTGGCTTGATGACACGGACACTGTGGGACGTTCTCAGCTCGATTACGGACCGGCGCGGCCGCAAGGGGCGGCAGTTGCCGTTGCCAGCGATCCTTGCCATCGCGATTGCCGCGATGTTGGCCGGTGCCAATGATCTGCGCGCAATCTTCCGCTGGGGCCGTCGCCTGTCGCCCGAGGCGCTGGCCTTGTTTGGCATCGAACGCGCGCCCTGCCATGCCACCTGTCCCTATGTTTTCAAGTCACTCGATGGCGATGTCCTGGCCAGGACGCTCGGCGAGTTCGCGCGTGGCGACGGCGAGCCGGGCCATATCGCCATCGACGGTAAGACGCTGAAAGGTAGCCGGCGGCTAGACGCCAAAGCGTTGCATGTGGTCTCGGCGTTCGCCACTGAACTCTCGGCCGTCGTCGGCGATCTCGTCGTCCAGCCGGATCAGAACGAGATCACGGCCGCACTGGCGCTGCTCAAGGGTCTCAAGCTGGACGGGGCAATCATCACTGGCGATGCGATCTTCTGCCAGCGGGAGATCTGTCGAACGATCACGGACGCTAACGGAGATTATCTGTTTGCCGTCAAAGACAACCAGCCCGAGATGAAAGCCGCCATCGCTGAGAGCTTCGGCGATCATTCCCCCCCTGCGAGGTCAGCGGCGCCCCCGCCGTGCTGCCGCCTGACAGGGCCAGCGCCGAGACGCTCGACAAAGCGCACGGCCGCATCGAGACGCGCCAGATCATGGTCAGCGCCGAGGTCGTCGAGCACCTCGGCTGGCCTGGCGCCGCACAGGTCGCGCGCGTCTGGCGGGAACGTCGCATCGGTGACAAGGTCAGCACCGAGATAGCCTACTATGTGACGAGCCTGCCGGCTGCCAAGGCTGGGCCGGACCGGTTGCTGGCACTGGTGCGCGCCCATTGGGCCATCGAGAACCGGCTGCACCACGTTCGCGACGTATCGATGGACGAGGATCGCTGCCGCGTCCGGGCTGGTGCCCGCGCACTTGCCTCGATCCGCAACCTCGGCCTATCGCTCATACGCGCCCGGGGCCTGTCCGTACGTGAGGCACGTGAGAACTTCCGCGAGGACCGCGCCGAAGCCATCGCAGTCGTGACCGGGAGGATTCTTTGAATGACCCTGTGGCGGAGACCGCAGTCCGTGACTACTGACCCATTTTTCTGTAGCGGCTGGTTTTCCAGCCACTAGGCATATGCGAGAAATGCGGGTATAAATGCGGGTATGGAAACGCGATTTTGCACCGTCGTCCGGAAAAAATAAATGTATTCAAGACATTGTGAAATTGATGCTGACCCTCATCGATAACTACGACAGTTTCACCTACAATCTCGTCCATTACCTGGGCGAGTTGGGCGCGCGCTGCCGCGTCTACCGCAACGACCAGATCACCGTCGCCAAGGTGCTCGCGGAAAAGCCTGAGGCCATTGTGCTGTCGCCGGGGCCGGCGACGCCCAACGAGGCGGGTATCTGTCTGGAACTGGTGGAAAAGGCCGGGGCGAAGGTGCCGATCCTAGGCGTGTGCCTTGGCCATCAGACTATCGGTCAGGTCTACGGCGGCAAAGTTCTCCGTGCGCCAAAAGCCATGCACGGAAAAGTTTCGATGGTGCGCAATCGTGGCTTAGGCATTTTCGAGGGGTTGCCGCCGACGTTCCAGGGCACGCGGTATCATTCGCTCATTGTCGAGCGTGCCAGCCTGCCCGAATGCCTCGAAATCACGGCCGAGACCGACGACGGCATCATCATGGGGGTGCGACATCGCGCACATCAGTCGCACGGCGTGCAGTTCCACCCCGAAAGCATCGCGTCCGAGCAGGGCCACGCCATGCTCGCCAATTTCCTCGGGCTCGTTGGCGTCGCCCGCAATGCCGGGCCCGTCAACGCGAAAGTCCCCGCATGAGCACCGAAGTTGATCCGGCCGCGCTAAAACCCTATATTGACCGCGCCATCGGCTCGGCCTTAATGGGGCACGAAGCCGAAGAAGCATTCGACATCATCATGTCGGGCAAGGCGACGCCGGCGCAGATCGGCGGTTTTCTCATGATCCTGCGCTTGCGCGGTGAATCGCTGGAGGAGATTGCGGGCGCGGCGACTGTGATGCGCGCAAAAGCCAAACGCGTGACGGCTCCTACCGGCGCTATGGATATCGTGGGCACCGGCGGCGACGGGCGGGGTACGCTGAACATCTCGACGGCGGCCGCCATTGTGGTCGCGAGCTTGGGCGTGCCGGTCGCCAAGCACGGCAATCGGGCGCAGTCGTCCAAATCGGGCGCGGCCGACACGCTGGCGGGGCTCGGCGTGAACATCAACGCCGACGTGCCGGTGATCGAGCGCTGCATCGCCGAGGCGGGGATCGGCTATATGAACGCGCCGAATCATCACGCGGCCATGCGCTATGTCATGCCGGCCCGGGTGGAATTGGGCACGCGAACAGTGTTCAATATCCTCGGCCCACTGACCAATCCCGCGGGCGTCAAGAGGCAACTGACGGGGGCGTTTACGCAGGCCATCATCCGGCGGATGGCCGAGACCTTGCGCGCGCTCGGCTCAGAACGCGCCTGGCTGGTGCACGGCATGGACGGGACGGATGAAATTTCCATCGCTGGCCCAACCTATGTGGCCGCGCTGGAAGACGGTTTGGTGCGCGAGTTTCAGGTGAAGCCGGAAGACGCGGGGCTGCCCGAGCATCCCTTTGGACAGATCCTCGGCGGCGCTCCGGCCGAGAACACGGCCAAGCTGCAGCAGCTGCTCACCGGAGATCGATCGGCGGCGCTCATGGCCTTCCGCCACGCCGTGATGCTGAATGCGGCCGCCGCGCTGCTCATCGCGGGCAAGACGGGAACGCTCGCTGAGGGCGCCGCCCTGGCCGGCAAAGCGCTCGACGACGGCCGGGCGCGGGCGACGCTGGCCAAACTGGTGAAGGTCAGCAACGATGTCTGACGTTCTCGCCAAGATCAACGCTTATAAACGCGAAGAAATCGCGCGTGCGAAAACCGTGCGGCCGCTGGCCGTGCTGAAGACCGACGCCCAGCGCATGGGCCCTACGCGCGGCTTCATGTCCGCAATCTCGGGCCGGGTCGCATCGGGCGGCCATGCGCTGATCGCCGAGATCAAGAAGGCGAGCCCCTCAAAGGGCCTGATCCGCGCCGATTTCGATCCGCCTGCCCTCGCCCGGGCTTATGAAGCGGGTGGGGCGGCCTGCCTGTCGGTATTGACGGATGGCCCATCATTCCAAGGTGCTCCCGAATTCCTCACCGCCGCCCGCGCCGCGTGTCGGTTGCCCGTGCTGCGCAAGGATTTCATGCTCGACCCCTACCAGGTCGTGGAAGCGCGCGCTTGGGGCGCCGACGCCATTTTGGTCATCATGGCGAGCGTCACCGACGCCGAAGCCCGCGCCCTCATCGACGCCGCCCGCGATTGGGATATGGCCAGTCTCGTTGAGGTCCACGACGAGGCCGAACTGGAACGCGCCGTCGCGCTCGATGGCGACCTGATCGGCATCAACAACCGCAGCCTACGGACGTTCGAGACCCGCCTAGACACCACCGAACGCCTCGCGCCAAAAGTTCCGCGCGGACGCCTGGTGGTGGCCGAAAGCGGGATTGCGACCAATGCGGACTTAAGCCGATTGTCCCGTGCGGGGGTAAAAACCTTCCTGGTGGGCGAAAGCCTGATGCGCCAGAAGGATGTCGAGGCCGCCACCCGCGCGCTGCTGACGCCGGGCGCTGCGCCGTCGCTGTCGCACATAAATTCCTCCGGCGAGGCGCATATGGTGGATGTCTCGGACAAGTCCGCGACCAAGCGCGAGGCCGTGGCCGAGGGCTTTGTGGCGATGTCACTGGAAACGCTGGAGCTTGCGACCACCGGCAAAGCCAAGAAGGGCGACGTGCTCGCCACCGCCCGCATCGCCGGCATCATGGCCGCCAAACGCACCTCAGAACTGATCCCGCTCTGCCATCCGCTGGCGCTTTCGTCCGTGAGCGTTGATTTGACGCCCGACGCCGATCCCACGGGCATCCGCGTGACGGCTCGCGTGACGACCACTGGCCCGACCGGCGTGGAGATGGAGGCCCTCACCGCCGTCTCGGTCGCCTGCCTCACGCTTTACGACATGCTGAAAGCCGTAGAACGCGGCATGCGGATCGAGGGCATACGCCTCACCGAAAAGACCGGCGGCATGTCGGGCGATTTCCGCGCGCCAAAAGCCTGACCAGATGGCAGAGGGAAAATCGCCCTTGCTTGCGGTTGACGAGGCTTTGCAGCGTTTGCTTTATGGCGTCCAACCGTTGCCCGCCGAAACCGTCCCGCTCGAAGCCGCGCACGGGCGGGTGGTCGCCGAACCCATCGCCGCCCGCCTGACGCAGCCGCCGTTCGACGCCT
>JAYUAJ010000193.1:0-4872 GCA_043741375.1 Hyphomicrobiaceae bacterium
GATGGCCGCCTTGATCAGCGGGATCAGTTGGCGCTTGTCGCCCGAGAAGGAGCGCGCGACGAACCCTGCGCCGAGCTGGATAGCGAGTTGGCAGAGATCGATGGCCTCGAATGGGTTGGCTTCGCCCTTCTTGGACGGCGAGGCTTTGTCGTTGGTGGCCGAGAACTGGCCCTTGGTCAGGCCATAGCAACCATTGTTCATGACGACATAGGTCATATTCAGCTTACGCCGCACCGCATGGCAGAATTGCCCAAGACCGATGGACGCGGTGTCGCCGTCACCCGAAACACCGATGTAGGTGAGATCGCGATTGGCGACATTGGCGCCGGTCGCAACCGACGGCATTCGCCCGTGCACGGAATTAAAGCCGTGCGAGCGGCCGAGAAAATAGGTCGGCGTCTTTGACGAACAGCCGATCCCTGAGACCTTTGCGATGCGGTGCGCGGGCAGATCCATCTGATAACAGGCTTCGATGATGGCAGCCGTGATCGAGTCATGGCCGCAGCCGGCGCACAACGTCGACATGGTCGCTTCATAGTCGCGGTGCGTCAGGCCCAGCGCATTCTTGGGCAGAGCCGGATGAAATGCTGCGGGTTTGACGATGTAGGTCATGGGGCGGTCGGTCCCTTTCGCGTTCCGTGGACACCCCCCACCCAGCCCTCCCCCTCAAGGGGGGAGGGGGATTCAAGCGGCGCACCTGGCACGTACGTCGCCATCCGGACAGACGGCCCCCTCCCCCCTTCAGGGGGAGGGTCGAGGTGGGGGGTGGGCTTGTTCTGGACCAGCATTGGTTGGCTTTCAGCCTACTCGGCGGCGCGGACTTTTGCCGGGGCGAGGTGTTGCGCGACGGCCTTGTGGACGAACTGGGCGGTGAGCGGCATGCCATCGTAACTCAGCGTGGCGATCAATTTGTCACCTGGGATGTCGGCTTCAACCATCAGCAGGGAGCGCATCTGGGCATCGCGGTTCTGCTCGATGACGAAAATCCGGTCGTGGGCGTCGCAAAACGCCTTCAGCTCGGGCGTGAACGGAAACGCCTTGAGCCGCAGCGAATTCAGCACCAGCCCGTCCTTGGCCAGCAGATCCAGCCCCTCGAGAACACCTGGACGGGTGGCTCCGAAGTAGATCACGCCGGACTTAGAGCGCTTGTCGCGAATGACGATGTCCGGCTTTGGAACCAGGGTTGCCGCGGTCTCGAACTTGCGCCGGATGCGGTCCAGCATGTGCGCGTGGACGACGCCATCTTCCGTATAGCGTGCATATTCCGTATGCGAGGTGCCACGCGTGAAGTATGCGCCCATGGTCGGATGGGTGCCCGGCAGCGTGCGATAGGTGATGGCGTCGCCGTCGACGTCCAGATAGCGCCCCCAGGGCTTTTCGTATTTGGCTACAAACCCTTCAAGTCCGGCCGCATCCAACACCTTGCCGCGGTCCGGTACCTTGGTGTCGTCCCAGGCGAACGGCTCCGTGACCCAGTCATTCATGCCGATGTCGAGATCGGACATGACAAAAACCGGCGTCTGCAGCCGCTCTGCCAGATTGAAGGCCTCGGCGCCGAGTGAAAAGCATTCCGTGGGGTCGGCAGGAAACAGCAGCACATGCTTGGTGTCGCCGTGGGACGCATAGGCACAAGCAAGGATGTCGGGCTGGCCGGTGCGCGTCGGCATGCCGGTCGAGGGGCCACCGCGCTGAATGTTGTAGATGACAATGGGGATCTCGGCGAAATAGGCGAGGCCAAGAAACTCGTTCATCAGCGAGATGCCCGGCCCCGCCGTCGACGTGAAGGCGCGCGCGCCGTTCCAGGCGGCGCCGATGGTGATGCCGATGGCGGAAAGCTCGTCTTCGGCCTGTACAATGCCGTAGAGCCGCTTGCCGTCCTTGGTCACCCGAAATTTCTTGGCGTACTTCTCGAAGGCTTCGGCCACCGACGTGGACGGCGTTATCGGATACCAGGCACAGACGGTGGCGCCCGCATAGACGGCGCTGAGGCCCGCCGCATCGTTGCCGGTGACCATGATCTTGCCTTTGGCGGTCTCGGCATGCCGCACCTTGATCGGCAGCGGGCAGCGGAAGTGCTCTTGCGCGTACACCCGGCCCAGAGCCACCGCCTCCATGTTTGCCGCGACCAGCTTTTCCTTGCCCTTCAGCTGATCCGCAATTACGGCTTCAAGCACCTTCAAGTCCATGTCGAGCAGCGCCGTCAGTGCGCCGACATAGACCATGTTCTTGAACAGCTGACGCTGGCGCACGTCGGACCATCTGGCCGCGCAGATTTCGGCGATCGGGATGGCGAGGATCGTTACATCATTGCGTGCCCACTCGCGCGGGCGCGAGCTGTCAAACAGGAACCAGCCGCCGGCCACCACCTCTCGCAGATCCTCATCATAGGTCTGCGGGTTCATGGCCACCATCAGGTCGATGCCTTCGCGCCGCGCGGCATAGCCGGCTTCCGAGACGCGTACCTCGTACCAGGTTGGCAGGCCCTGGATGTTGGAGGGAAAGATGTTCTTGGGCGCAACGGGGATGCCCATGCGGAACAGTGTTTTGGCGAACATGGTATTCGCGCTGGCTGACCCCGAGCCGTTGACGGTCGCAAACTTGACGACGAAATCGTTGATGCCGCTCATGCTGTCCGCAAGCCTTGTTCCATGGAACCCGTCTTGGGCGCGGGTTTGGCAGCTGGTTTCAAATAGGCGTTGTGATGGACTTGGCAGGCCATGGAGGCCTGGGGTTCGACGTAGAAGAACTTCTGCATATCCCAGGCGCCGGTCGGGCAGCGCTCGGCGCACAGGCCGCAGTGCAGGCACATGTCCTCGTCCTTGGCCATGATGCGGCCAGTCTTGAGGCTATCGGACACGTAAAGGTCCTGGCTCGCATTCAGCGCTGGCACTCTTAACGATGCGCGCAACTCCGGCTCGGGCGCAATGTCGGTGAAATTAATGCAGTCGACCGGGCAGATATCCATGCAGGCATCGCATTCGATGCACAGGTTTCCGGTGAACACGGTCTGCACGTCGCAGTTCAGGCAGCGCTGCGCTTCCTTGGCGGCCAGCCGGTCATCGAAGCCGAGTTCGACCTCCATCTTGAGGTTCTTCAACGAGGCCGCGAGGTCGGCATGCGGAATACCGACCCGTCGCCCCGGATCGTAGTCGTTTTTATACGACCACTCGTGGATGCCCATCTTCTGGCTGATGAGTGTCGCGCCGGGGGCCGGGCGTTCTGTGATCGTGCGCCCGTTGCAGTAGGCATCGATCGAAATCGCGGCCTGATGGCCATGCGACACTGCCCAGATGATGTTGTTTGGTCCCCAGGCGGAATCGCCGCCAAAGAACACCCCGGGCCGGCTGGACATGAACGTAGTCTTGTCGACCTCGGGCATGTTCCATTCGTTGAAGTTAAGTCCCAGGTTGCGCTCGATCCAGCTGAAGGCGTTCTCCTGGCCAATCGCCATCAGCACGTCATCGCACGGGATGGTAACCGTCTCGCCCGACGGCTGCAGCTTGCTGCGGCCCTTGGCGTCGGGCGCGCCATCGACCATCTTGTCGAACACGACGCCGGTGAGTTTTCCCTTGTCCAGCACAAAGTTCCTTGGCGCATGGTTGTCGAGGATCGGGATGCCTTCGTGCAGCGCGTCCTTGATCTCCCACTCGGAGGCCTTCATGACCTTGCGCGGCGAGCGGATGGTGACCGTGACGGCCTCGGCGCCCAGCCGCAGCGCGGTGCGGCAGCAGTCCATGGCGGTGTTGCCGCCGCCGATCACCACGACCCTGCGGCCTATTTTCTCGACATGCCCGAAAGCCACCGAGGTCAGCCAATCGATGCCGATATGGACGTTCCGGGCTGCCTCGGCACGGCCGGGGATGCTGAGATCCTTGCCTTTTGGCGCACCCGTGCCGACGAACACCGTATCGAACTTCTCGGCCAGCACGCTGGCGAGGCTGTCGACGGCCTTGCCGAAGCGTCTTTCGATGCCGAACGCCAGAATGCGGTCGACTTCTTCATCGAGAACCGGCGCTGGAAGGCGGAAGGACGGGATGTTCGTTCGCATGAGGCCGCCGCCCTTGGGGTCCTTGTCGAACAGGGTGATCTGATAGCCGAGCGGGGCGAGATCGCGCGCCACCGTCAGCGAGGCCGGCCCCGCCCCGATCAGGGCGATGCGCTTGCCGTTCTTGGCCGTTGGCACTTGTGGCATGAACGCATCGATATCGCCCTTGTAGTCGGCGGCGACGCGTTTCAGCCGGCAGATGGCGACTGGCGCCGCATTCTTCTGCGTCGGGTCCTTGGCGTTGAGTTCCTCGCTGCCCTGCACACGGCCACGGCGACAGGCTGGCTCGCACGGACGGTCGCAGACGCGGCCCAGGATGCCGGGAAAGACGTTACTCTCCCAATTCAGCATATAGGCCGCTGCATAGCGGCCCTGCGCGATGAGACGGATGTATTCGGGTACCGGGGTATGCGTAGGGCAGGCCCACTGGCAATCGACGACCTTGTGGAAATACTTAGGGTCGCCGATATCCGTCGGGGCCATCTTGGTCCCGTTTCGCGCTGCGACGTCGCGCCCCTGCATCAGCAGATCCTTCCTCTTCCCCCAGACGGCAGTTGACCAGGCCAAGGCACGCCCTTGGTCCCCCGGCGCGCCGTTTTCGGCGGGACACTACGAACCCAAGGCCGGCCATGGCAAGGGCTAAAGGATGCTCATGCAAGGGTTTGATCGAGGCAGGCGAACGCTCACGTCCGCAGCCAGCGGTCTAGCCGGTCCATCGCCTCAGCCAGCAATTCGGGCTTTTTGGCGTAGCACAGCCGAATGAGCGTTTCCGCGCCGGCCCCAAACGCGACGCCCGGGGCGAGGCCAACGCCGGCCTTGGTGACGGC
>JAYUAJ010000194.1:0-11255 GCA_043741375.1 Hyphomicrobiaceae bacterium
CGTGCTTGCGCGCAACCGCATAGCCCATCTCGCGCATGACGAAATTGGCCTGCGAATGCGGCGCCTCAAACTGGCGCACTTGGCCGAAGCGGCCAAGGCCCGTGGCGCTCTCGGCGGTCGCGAGCGGCCGGGACGCATCGACGGTTCGCCAATAGGCGAGCTTCAGCACGCCCGCCAACGCCAAGAGGGCGGCTGCGCCAACCGGCGCCTGAACGATCGCAAACCCGAACAACGCCAGCATCAGGGTCAACAGCAGCGCTCCCGTCGCCAGCGCCAGCATCAGATAGACCGGCGTCGTTAGCCCCTGACGCCAGTGCCGGATGGTGGGGAGACTCTGATAAATCATGCCGGTGGCCGCGACCGTCAGCATCGAGAGGATCGCGGCAAGAGCCCCAGCAAGCGCGAACACGCCATCCGTCCGCCCAAGGAGCACCCAGCCGATCCCGAGCACGCCGGCCGGCAGATAGGTCGCAACCGCCAGCACGCCCTCGCGCGACAGCCAGGAGGTGCGCCATTGCGAGAACGCCCGCCATGCTCTCTCAGGATGGCCGAGATGTGCCGTTGAGGAGACGAGGCCAGCAGTGATGAGAACGAACGCGAGGCCGAGGGCGACGAGGCCGAACATGCGGTCTGGCGGGATTACACCGAAGGCAGCGCCGAGCCCGAGCAAGACGAGCAAGCCGTAGCCCGCGCCGGACGCCGTAGTGAAGAGGATGACGGAGTAGGCGGGATGCATTCAGGGCAATCTCGCATGGCGCGCTTCGATGATGATCTCCGGCGAATTGCTCGCGAGCGGTGCGCCGTCCCAGTCGCCCCATGTGCAGTTCACGGTCAATCCACCTGTGGCCAGAAGCTGTTGCAGTTTCGCGAGGGTCGCGAATCGCAGGCGGTCGCGGCTAACTTTGCGAATTCCAGTGGTGAGAAAATGATAGTGGCCAGCGTAGGCGATGATCTCGGGTTCAATTGGCGGGTCGGCCTCCCAATACACCTCCACAGGACCGAGCGACGGATGCTGCATCCGCTGGCTACCACTTGATTTGGTCCAGGTCTTCCACGCCGCGACGGCGGGATTGCGGGTCTCGAAAACCACCCTCCCTGATGGGGCGAGATGCTTGCGGAAGCTAGTGGCGGCAGCAACAATGTCCGCGTCCGTGACGATGGTTTGGAAAGCGTGTCCGGTCATCGTGATAAGGTCGAACTTGGGTTTGAGGTCGAAGTTTCGCGCGTCACCCAGCTCCCAGTGCACGCGATCAGCGCCGGGCTTGCTGCTGGCAAAGGCCAGCATCGAGACCGCAGGATCGAGGCCGGTCACATCGTGCCCGCGTGCGGCATACTCCAAGGCTAGCGAGCCGGTTCCGCAGCCCACATCGAGAATAGCAATGCGAGGCCTGTCTGCCAGCGCCAGTTGGAAATCCAACTCGCCGGGCATCCGCCCCTCCTGATCGTAGAGGGCGACGAGGTCGGGATCGGCGTAGTGCGCCGGCCTGCCTTCGGGTTGCGAGGTCATCGGCTGAGGGCCTTGTCGATAAAGGCGAACAGGCTATCGAGCGCCGATGTCCCCACTGGCAAGGGGCGCGATACGTCAGAGATAGGCGCGCCAGCCCGCTTTTCGCGCGGCGGCAGATACTTGTTGGTCGGCTTGTACCCCATCTCCGGCATGAGATCGTAACCGCCTCGGGCGGCGACATTCTTCGATACCGCGCTGTCCGGATCGCCAAGATCGCCAAAGGCGCGGGCACCCGTCGGGCAGGCCCGCACGCAAGCTGGAACGCGGTCCTCCTCTGCTAGATGCTCATTGTAGATACGATCTACGCACAGCGTGCACTTCTTCATGACGCCGTCGAGATAGTCGTATTCGCGCGCGCCATAAGGGCAGGCCCAGGAGCAGAGTTTGCAGCCGATGCAGGTGTCGGGGTTCACCAGCACGATGCCGTCCTCGGCGCGCTTGTAGGAGGCGCCGGTTGGGCAAACGGTGACGCAAGCCGGTTCCTCGCAATGCAGGCACGAGCGCGGGAAATGCACGGTGCGCGCGTCCGGCCCCTCGCCCACTTCGTAGGTATGCACTCGGTTCAGCCACGGCCCGTGCGGGTCCGCGCCATAGGGGTCTTGGTCGATGAGCGGGGCCGAGTAGCCTTGCGCGTTCCATTCCTTGCAGGATGTGGCGCAAGCCTGGCAGCCGACGCAAATGTCGAGGTCGATGACGAGGCCGAGTTTTTTGGCCGTGGTGGTGGGGAGCGCGGTCATGAGAGGACCTTGCGTGGGTCGGGAAGGGTTGCGAATTTCGGCGAAATCTCCTTCGCCTCACCCTCCGCACACTTCTCGATCTGCACCTTCAAATCAAACCAAGCCGCCTGTCCCGTGACCGGATCCGTGTTGGCGTAGCGATAGCCGCCCGCCCCCGCAGGAAGAAGATCCGCAATCAGATGATTGAGCAGGAATCCGTTCTGCGACTCCGGCGCGTCCGGACTGAGGCCCCAGGACCCTGAGCGTTTGCCGATGGCGTTCCAGGTCCACACGGTTTGCGGGTTGACGCCGTCCATCAGCTTTACTTGGCACTTGATGCGGCCGGTCGCGCTGGCGAGCCAGACCCAATCCTCGTCGGCGAGCGCGCGCTGGCGGGCGAGATCGTGGTGAATGAACAGCCGGTTTTCATTGGTGATCTGGCGCAGCCACGCGTTCTGCGAGCCCCACGAATGGTACATGTGCATCGGCCGCTGGGTGATGGCGTGGAGCGGATACGCGCTTGGCGGCCGGCTACCCGTAGGGGTGTCGCCAGGCGCCAACAAGGACTCTGCCAAATCTTCATACCAGAACGGCAGCGGATCGAAATACTTGGCGACCCGCGCGCGATGCTCCGCAGGCGGCTGGATGGCGCCATGCCCCTCAGCCGCCAGCCGGAATTTTTGCAAGGGCTCCAGATACAACTGAAATACGATCGGCTCGGCCGCGCCAAGGAATCCATGCGCCACCGCCCAATCGAGATAGTCCTTGTTCGCATGCTTGTAAAAGCGCGCGCTCTCGGGAAGATGATGCTGATGGAAACAACCGTTTTCGATATAGCGCTGCAACTGATCGGGATTGACCGCCCCGCGCCCGAACTTATCGCCATCCGCCCCGCGCCATCCGGCGAGCGGCCCGATGCCAGGCGCCCGCTCGTGGTTGACGATGTAGTCGGCGTAACCGCCCGGATATTTCGGCGCTCCCGTCCCATCGACAAACCCCGGCAGGCCCAGCCGGGCGCCAAGATCGATCAACACCTCCTGGAACGGGCGCACATCGCGATCCGGCATCACCACCGGCTGGCGGATGGCGTCGGCCGGGCCGTCCGGATCGGAAATGGGCCGGTCGAGGAGAGAAATGCAGTCCCAGCGCTCGAGATAGGTCGTATCGGGAAGAACCAGGTCGGCGTAGGCCACCATTTCCGAGGCGAAGGCGTCGGAATAGATGATTTTTGGAATTTTGTAGCCGCCGTCGGAGTTTTTGGCGGTCAGATTGTCCAGGACGGCGGGCACGTTCATGGATGAGTTCCACGCCATGTTGGCCATGTACATAAAGAGGACATCGACCGGGTACGGATCGCCCGCTGCGGCGTTGCCGATGACCGTATGCATTAGACCATGGGCGGCCAACGGCGCGTCCCACGAGTAGGCCTTGTCGATGCGCTGCGGCGTACCCGTCGCATCGACCAGCAGGTCCTCCGGCCCCGTGGGAAACCCGAGCGGCGAGCCGCCTAGCGGCGTATTCGCGGCAACCTTGCCAGGCTTGCCCATTGGCTTCACCGGCGGCGGGGCGGGTTTCGGGTACGGCGGCTTATAACGGAAGCCGCCCGGGCAATCGATGGAGCCCAACAGGATCTGCAGGATGTGGATCATCCGGCAGGTGTGAAAACCATTGGAATGGGCTGACACGCCGCGCATGGCGTGCATCGACACCGGGCGGCCGATCATGGTCTCGTGCCGCTCGCCAAAAGCATCCGTCCACGGTTGATCCAACGTGATCGCCTTGTCGAACGCCGTCTCGGCCAATTCGCGTGCAATGCGCCGGATCGTGTCGGCCGCTATGCCGCTGATCTTTTCTGCGCGTTCGGGCGAATAGTCTTCGGTCAGAAACCGCTCGGCGAACAGATCGAACACCCGGCGGGTCTGCCGTTTCGTGGCCCCACGCGCAATCAGCCCATGGTCTGCCGCACCAGGCGAAAAAATCACCTCGGCGAAGGCGTTGGTATAACGCTTGAGATAGTCAACATCGATGCGCTGGGTGCGGAGCAATTCATGGATGAGCGCCCCCACGAATATCCCATCCGTACCCGGACGGATGCCGAGCCATTCGTCGGCGATGGCGTTGTAGCCGGTGCGCACCGGATTGACCGACACGATTTTCACGCCGCGCGCCTTCAGTTTGCCGAGCGCGATCTTGATCGGGTTCGACGCATGGTCCTCGGCGACCCCGAACAGCATGAAATACTTGGTGCGCTCCCAGTCCGGCTCGCCGAACTCCCAGAACGAGCCGCCGAACGTATAGAGCCCCGCAGCGGCCATGTTCACCGAGCAGAAGCCGCCATGGGCCGCGAAATTCGGCGTGCCGAACTGGCTCGCCCACCAGCCGGTGAGGGCCTGGCTCTGGTCGCGCCCGGTAAAGAAGGCGAGCTTCTTGGGGTCGGTGCGGCGCACATCGCCGAGCCACTTGCCCGCGAGCGCCAACGCTTCATCCCAGGAAATCTGCTTGAAATGGCCCGCGCCCCGCTCTCCCACCCGCAGCAGTGGCGCCGAGAGCCGAGCGGGCGACAAATGCTGCATGATGCCGGACGCGCCCTTGCCACAGATCACGCCCTTGTTCACCGGATGCTTGCGGTTGCCCTCGATGTAGGTGATCCGCCCGTCCTTGATGTGGACGTGGATGCCACAACGGCAGGCGCACATATAACAGGTGGTGGCCTTGATCTCGTCGGCGGGCGGCGGGGAGAGATCGACGGCGGGTTGCATCGTTCGGGGTCCGTTGGGCGATGGGGACTGGCTGCGAAGCTTGTGTAGCGCAACCAGGACGAGCCTTCGGCCGGACGGCTCTTCACGCCGTGCTTGCGTGACACCTCATCCAGGCCTGAGCCACGCCCAGCAGATTGAAAGCGTTAGGTCCAGGTGCAGGATTACGACGCCCAAGGCATTTCGCTGACCCTGCCGCCAACGAAAGCGACGCTTAAGGCGTCGTCTTTGGCTTGATCTTCTTCTTGGGCGGGACGGTCGGCGCTGCAACCTTGGGGTCGGCGGTGGGCTTGGCGGACACGACGGTTTTGGCGGCCGTCTTTGCGACGGGTTTGTCGGCTGCCGGTGTTGGCGCAGCCTCGACAGCCGGCACGGTCACGGCGGTGTCCTCTTCAGCGGCGATTGGCGTCGCCTTGGCGGCTTCGGCCGGCGCAGCGGGCGGATCGGCTGCCTTGCCATTATCCACACTGACGCCCGGAATCTCTAACGCAACCCCGGGCCCTGCGGTCTGATCCTGCCCGGCGGCAGCCGCCGCAGTGGCCTCTGCCTTCGCCTTGGCCTCGCGCTCGACCTGGCGCCAGCGCAGCACGTTCTTCTGGTGGTCCTGAATACTAGCCGCGAAGGCGTGGCCGCCAGATCCGTCGGCGACGAAGAACAGATCCTTGGTCTCGGCAGGATTCAGCACCGCTTCGATGGCGGCTCGTCCGGGATTGCAGATCGGCGTCGGTGGCAGACCCTCGATCTGATAGGTGTTGTATTCGTTCTTATCCTCAATCTCGCTCTTGGTAATGCCCCGTCCCAAGGCGCCTTTGCCGTGCGTCACCACGTAGATGATGGTGGGATCGCTCTGCAGGCGCATGCGCTTGGTGATACGATTGAGGAATACGCCAGCGACCCGGTCCCGCTCGTCAGCCTTGCCCGTTTCCTTTTCGACCAGCGAGGCCATGATCAGCGCCTCGTCCGGCGACTTGAAGGGGACCCGGGTCGAGCGCGTTTCCCATTGCTTGGCCACGAACCGCTTGGCATCGGCCTGCATGCGCGCGACAATCTCTTTGCGTTCGGTGCCGCGCGAGAATTTGTAGGTATCGGGCAGCAGTGTACCTTCGGCCGGCACCTCGGTCAGGTCGCCCGTCAGGTCGGGCTGGGCCTTTAGGAGCTCGACGATCTGGTAGCTGGTAAGGCCTTCAGGCACCGACACCTTCATCAGAATCGCCTTGCCCTCGATCAGCGTATCAATGACCTGGCGCATGCTGGCGTTCTTGCGGATTTCGTATTCGCCTGCCTTCAAGGCGGGCGCTTTGTTGCCGGTGAAATAGGACTTCGTGCGGTCCCAGTAAAAGCCGGCCAGCAGCACCTTGCTGTCGGTGATCACGCCTTCGCGCTGCAGGCGGCTGGCGATGCCGGTAAGCCCTTCGCCGGGCGGAATGACGACCACGGTGGAATGGTCCAAGGGGCCGGGCTGCTCGTAAGCCGTCTTCATGGCGTAAGCACCACCACCGGCCAGCATCATCAGCACCAGAAGAAATGTCAGGCTGCTGTTGACGAAGGTGATCATGCCGCGGCGCGGCGCGGCGCTTTTGACTCGGGAGCGCTGACGCGGCGCGTTGGGCGCACGTGCGGGCTCCAAAAGCTCGCTGGGGCTGCGCGGTTGCTGCGGGCGCACGCGTGCCGTCACCGGGCTCTGCGCGGAGGCAGACATCCAGTCGGGCTCGCTCTTGCCTGGCTTCTTGCGCTTCATCGCCCCTCGCTCAGTCCCTCAAGGACGAGTCCTCTACAGAAAATATGGCGAAAGGCGGGTCCAGAGCCAGGCGGGGCAGCCAGACTCAGGCGACATGTCGCTGCATGACCAGCGAGGCGTTGGTGCCGCCAAAGCCAAAGGAATTGCTCAGCACGCGATCGATCTTGAGTTTCTTGGCCTGCTTCGGAACCAAATCGATGGCGGTGTTGACCGACGGATTGTCGAGATTGAGCGTTGGCGGTGCAATGTTGTCGCGGATCGCCAGGATCGAGAACACGGCCTCGACGGCGCCGGCCGCACCCAGGAGATGGCCAATGGCCGACTTGGTCGAGGACATCGAAAGCTTTCCGGCCGAATTACCGAACAGGCGCTCGACCGCGCCAAGCTCGATTTCGTCACCCATCGGCGTCGAGGTGCCGTGCGCGTTCACGTAGTCGATATCGCCCGCTGTGATGCCAGCGCGCTTCAGCGCGGCCTTCATGCAGCGGAACGCGCCGTCGCCAGTCTCCTGCGGGGCGGTGATGTGATAGGCGTCTCCCGACATGCCATAGCCGATGATTTCGGCGTAGATGCGCGCGCCGCGGGCCTGAGCGTGCTCCAGCGCTTCCAGCACCACGATGCCGGCGCCCTCGCCCATGACGAAGCCGTCGCGGTCCTTGTCGTAGGGGCGCGAGGCCTTAGTGGGATTGTCGTTGAAACCGGTCGAGAGTGCGCGGCAGGCCGCAAAGCCGGCGATGGCGATGCGGCAGACCGGCGACTCTGCCCCCCCTGCCACCATCAGATCAGCATCGCCCAGCGCGATGATGCGCGCGGCGTCGCCAATGGCGTGCGAGCCCGTCGAGCAGGCCGTCACCACGGAGTGGTTCGGGCCCTTCAGCTGATGCTTAATCGAGACGTGGCCAGAGGCGAGATTGATCAGGCGGCCCGGAATGAAGAACGGGCTGATCTTACGCGGCCCTTTTTCCTGCAGCAGCAGGCTGGTCTTGGCGATGCCGTCGAGCCCGCCGATGCCCGAGCCGATCAGAACGCCCGAGCGCTCCTTCTCATCATCGGTCTTGGGCGTCCACTTGGCGTCGGCCAGCGCCTGATCGGCCGCCGCCACGGCAAAAATGATAAAGTCGTCGACCTTGCGTTGATCTTTCGGCTCCATCCACTGATCGGGATTGAAGGTGCCGTTCGTGCCGTCGCCGCGCGGAATGGTGCAGGCAATCTGGCAACTGAGATCATCGACTTGGAAGGTGGTAATGCGGCCGGCCCCGCTCTCGCCTGCCAGCAAGCGCTTCCACGTCGGTTCCACCCCGCAACCCAACGGAGTGACCAAGCCCAGTCCGGTCACGACGACGCGCCGCATGCCCACCACTCGTTGCCTGTCGGAATGGACGACGCGGGGGCGGATCTGCATCCCTCCACCCGCGCCAGTCACCACTTGATCGCTACGCCGTCTTGGCGGCGTGTTTATCGAGGAATTTCACGGCGTCGCCAACGGTGAGGATGGTCTCTGCAGCGTCGTCAGGAATTTCGCAGCCGAATTCCTCCTCGAATGCCATCACCAGCTCAACCGTATCCAGGCTGTCCGCGCCAAGATCGTCGATGAAGCTGGCATTGTCGGTCACCTTGTCGGCTTCGACACCAAGGTGCTGGATGACAATCTTCTTCACCCGATCTGCAACGTCGCTCATTGTATGTCCTCGTAGAGTTCCAAAAGTTTTGAATGTTGTCCCGACGCCATGCCACTTTTCGGCTTTGAGCGCCAGCCTTGGCCATCCCAAATTTGGAAACGGCTCTCAACTTGTGCGCGTGGGGTCGGCCACAGCTCACCCAACACTCCCCCCAAAAATCACGCGCTTGGTAACATAGATGTTTTTGCTTTACCAGCGAGCCCCATGGGCCCTCAGGACGCCCCGGGACGCCTCGTCCCCAGGTTTATTGCCCCTCGTGTGCGGCATTTTCGGCTCGCCCTACACCATCAGCATGCCGCCGTTGACGTGGATGGTCTGGCCCGTGATGTAGCGCGCCTCAGTGCTGGCCAGGAACACAGCCGCCGCGGCGATATCGTTCGGCAGTCCGAACTCGCCGCTTGGGATATGCAGGGCGATCGCCTCCACCTGCTTCTCGTTCAGCGCATCGGTCATGGCCGTCTTGATGAAACCCGGCGCGATGCAGTTCAGCGTAATGTTGCGCGACGCGACCTCGCGCGCCATGGATTTGGTCATGCCGATCAGGCCGGCTTTGGAAGCGGCGTAGTTGGCCTGCCCCGGATTACCAATCACGCCGCTGATGCTGGTGATGTTGACGACGCGTCCGTATTTGCGCCGCATCATGCCGCGAATGGCGCCCTTGATGAGCGTGAAGGTGGAGGTGAGGTTGACGCTGATCACCTTGTCCCACTCGTCGTCCTTCATCATCATGAACAGGTTATCTTTGGTGACGCCGGCGTTGTTGACGAGGATGTCAAGCGAACCCAGCGCCTTCTCGGCCTCGCCAGCGAGCTTGGCGACGGCGGCCCGGTCCGAAAGATCGCACGGCGTGACGTGCACGCGACTGCCCAGGCTCGTTGCCAGAGCGTCCAACTTCTCGCGCTTGGTGCCTGACAGGGCAACCGCGGCGCCTTTGGCATGCAACGCCCGCGCAATGGCCTCGCCGATGCCACCCGAGGCGCCGGTCACCAGCGCGCCTTTGCCGGTCAAATCAAATTCGAACATGAGGAGATCTTTCTGTCGCTAAGACTTAAGCGCGGCCAGCGCCGCTTCGATATCCTCGGGCGTGCCGACCGGTTTGGCCTCAAGCGTAGTGACGATGCGCTTGGCCAGCCCACACAGTACTTTGCCAGCTCCGATCTCGTAAACCTGGGTGACGCCGGACGCCGCCATCGCCGCCACGGATTCGCGCCAACGCACCGTGCCGGTCACTTGTTCAACCAGGCGCTTGCGGATCTCGTCAGGATCGCTGATCGGGCCAGCAAGCACATTCGCGAACACCGGCACGACCGGTTTTTGGATGTTCACCCCAGCCAACGCCTCGCGCATGGCGTCGGCGGCTGGCTGCATCAGTGCGCAATGGAACGGCGCGCTGACGTTCAGCATCATGGCGCGCTTGGCGCCGTACTTCTTGGCGATTTCTCCGGCCCGTTCGACGGCGGCCTTGGTTCCGCTTATGACCACCTGTCCCGGATCGTTGTCGTTGGCGACCTGGCAGACCTCTCCCTGAGCCGCTTCTGCGACAGCTTTCTGCGCGCCTGCGGCATCGATCCCGAGGAGCGCAGCCATGGCACCCTGACCGACCGGAACCGCCGCCTGCATGGCCTTGCCACGCAACCGGAGCAAGCGGGCCGTATCTGCAATGGAGAGCGCTCCGGCCGCCGCCAGCGCCGAGTACTCGCCAAGCGAGTGCCCTGCCACGCACGCGACGTACGATTGCAGGCTGACGCCTTTGGCTTCCAGCACGCGCATCACGGCCAGCGACATCGCCATCAGCGCCGGTTGCGCGTTCTGGGTCAGCGTCAGCGTTTCGGTGGGGCCGCTCCAAATGATGTCAGAGAGCTTTTCGCCGAGCGCCGCATCGACTTCGTCAAACACTGCACGCGCCTCACGATAGCCGCCGGCGAGCGCCTTGCCCATACCGACAGCTTGGCTACCCTGGCCTGGAAAAAGAAAGGCGATGGTCATGCGGCGAGGCCCTCAAGTCACATTAACTACCGTGGGCAGAAGCACGGGCACGTCAGCGGTGTCAAGGTTTTGACCAGTCCTCGATCTTGAGACCGTCGACGCGCGCGAAGTCGCTATCTGTGGTGACGAGGGTCGCGCCAACGCGAAGCGCTTGGGCGGCGATCAGAATGTTGTATGCGCCGATCAACTGCCCGGACGCCTCGAGAGTTGCCCGCAACGTTCCGGCCGTTTGAGCGTCCTGTTCCGTGAACGGCACTATCTCGATGCCACTTGAAAGAAACTCGTCAAGCTCGCGTTCATTTACTGCCCTGGACTGGCTTTTCGCCAACCCATACCGCAACTCGAATAGGACGACTGCAGACACGGCTGCGGAATCGAGCGCAGCATTGAAACGCAAACGTTCGGAACGATGCCTGTTGTCGAGCAGCAAAGTAATGGCGTTGCTGTCCAGCATGTAGTTCATGGTTTCGTAGAGCCGAAAAATTCCTCGGGCGGCGGCGGCGGGTCGTCTGGCAACTCGATATCGAAGCGGCCTCCGCCAATAGCGTCGATGGCCGCCCACATTTCCTCTGGGGTCGCAAACTTTTTCCTGATTGGTTCGAGCAAGACCCCATCACCCTTTTTGGTGATATGTACCTCCTTGCCTGGTAACCGGAATGCTTTTGGCAGCCGCACTGCTTGGCTCCGGCCGGACATAAAAATTTTCGCGGTGGCTGGTTTTATCATGCTCGCCTCCTACTGATATCTACCATGATATATATCATACTGACCGAGCACGCGCCTGTCCATTCTCGCTTGCACCGCCCCCCTTTCCGCGGGTATAACCCGCGCATCCGCTCCGGTTGGATGCTGAACGGGGACGGCTGAGCTTTT
>JAYUAJ010000195.1:0-24470 GCA_043741375.1 Hyphomicrobiaceae bacterium
TTGTGCAGGAACACGATCTCGTCCTGCCACTCCTTCACCTCGATGGTGGCGTTGGCGGCATGTGGGAGCTTTGCGCCCAGCGCCGTCAGCTCGTGATAGTGAGTCGCGAACAAGGCCCGGCAGCGGTTGACCTCGTGCAGGTATTCGACCGCCGCCCAGGCGATGGAGAGGCCGTCGAAGGTTGCCGTGCCGCGGCCGATTTCATCGAGGATGACCAGCGATTGTGGGCCGGCCTGGTTCAGGATGGCGGCGGTCTCCACCATTTCCACCATGAAGGTGCTCCGCCCCCGCGCAAGATCGTCCGAGGCGCCGACGCGGCTGAACAGGCGATCAAGCACGCCGATATGGGCGCGTTTGGCCGGCACGAACGAGCCCATCTGAGCCAGGATCGCAATGAGCGCGTTTTGGCGCAGAAAGGTCGATTTACCGGCCATGTTGGGGCCGGTAACGATCCACAAGCGCGGGTCGTCGCCGGCATCGAAACCGGGCATGTCGTAGGTCTGGCCGCCTTGCGCAAGCCCCTTGGGACCAGACGGGGGTGGAGGTTTCGCCCCGGCCCGGCCCAAAATGCAGTCGTTCTCAATGAACGTTCCGCCACTCGCGACCAGCGCTTGCTCGACGACGGGATGGCGCCCGCCGTGGATCTCGAACGCCGCGCTGTCGTCGAGGCCAGGGCGCGTGTAGCGCTGATCGACGGCGAGTTCGGCCAAAGCGGCGGCTACGTCCAATTCGGCGAGCGCATTGGCGATGGCGGTGAGTGCGGCCGCCTGATTGAGGACAAGGCCGGCCAGTTCGTCGAAAATATCCTGCTCCAGCGCTACAGCCCGCTCGCCCGCCGAAGTGATGCGGCCTTCGATATCGGCGAGTTCGGCGGTCGAGAACCGCATGGCGCCGGCCATGGTCTGGCGATGGAAGAATTTCTCTGAGTGCGGAGGAGCCTGCAGCGCCTTGGCCTGCACGGCGGGAACCTCGATGAAGTAGCCGAGCACATTGTTGTGCCGCACCTTGAGGGCCTTGACGCCAGTTTCTTCTTGAATCCGCGTCTGCATCGCGGCGAGCACCTGACGGCTCTGGTCGCGCAGCTTGCGGTTGTCGTCGAGATCCGGCCGGAAGCCATCGCGGATGAAACCGCCATCGCGGCGCTGCACCGGCGGCTCGTCAGCGAGGGCCGCGGCAAGCGGATCGAACAGCTCCATGACCGCCTTACTGTTGAGACGTGAGCGGATCGTTTCCAGTTCGCTCGGCAAACCAAGATCGCGGCCGGCGCCGTCAAGGCGCTCGCGTAATGCGGCGCTGGCGGACAATCCATCGCGGATGGCGGCCAAATCGCGTGGGCCGCCGCGTTGCAGGCTGAGTCGCGAGAGCGCGCGGGCGATATCGGGGGCGTGCTTCAGGGTTTCGCGCAAGTGGGAGCGGAGCGCCGTATCGTCGGTCAGAAACCCCACGGCGTCGAGACGCGCGCTTATGGCGGCCACGTCCTTCAGCGGGCTCGCCAGCCGACCGGCCAGCTCGCGCGCGCCAGAACCCGTCACGGTGCGGTCGATGGCGGCGAGCAGGCTGCCCTGCCGCTCGCCGGACGTGGTGCGCATCAGTTCCAGATTGGCGCGGGTCGCCGGATCGATGACCATGGTCGTGGCTGGCCCTGACCGGCGCGGCGCCTGCAAGGCCGGCTTTTTGCCCAGCTGCGTCAGCTCGACATATTTGAGGACGCCGGCGATGGCCGAAAGTTCGGCGCGCGAAAAGGCTCCGTAGGCTCCTAGATCGGAGACGCCGAGACGCGCCTTGAGGTCGCGCTCGCCCGACAGCGAATCGAAATGCGCTTTTGGCACGGGCGTTATGGCGGAGCCGGAGTATCCCGCCGCCGAAGTCAGCCAAGTTTCTCCGACGATGGTGTCAGCCGCGACGATCTCGGATGGGGCGAGGCGCGCCAGTTCGCTGCCAAGATCCGTAGCCAGAATATCGCTTACAAGGAATTCGCCGGTCGAAATGTCGAACGAGGCGAGCGCCAGCCGCGCGCGTTCTCCCTTGGCGACGGGCGGTTGAAACAACGCAGTCAGATAATTGTTGCGCCGCGCATCGAGCAGCGTGTCTTCGGTGAGCGTGCCGGGCGTCACAAGGCGGATGACGTCGCGCCGCACCACCGATTTGCCGCCGCGCTTCTTGGCTTCGGCAGGGTCCTCCGACTGTTCGCAGACAGCGACGCGAAACCCTTTTCGGATCAGTTTTTGCAGATAGTCGTCGGCCGCATGCACCGGCACGCCGCACATGGGAATGTCGGCGCCCTGGTGCTTGCCGCGCTTGGTGAGCGTGATGCCCAGCGCCGCCGAGGCGGCCACCGCGTCCTCGAAGAACAGCTCGTAGAAATCGCCCATGCGGTAGAAGAGCAGGCTGTCGGGATTGGCGGCCTTGATCTCGGTGTACTGCGCCATCATGGGCGTGATGGGGGCGGGGGCGCTTTCGGGCGTTTCCGGAGCATCATCCGGCGGCGTCTGATCCGCCTCGGACTCGCTTAGCGGCCCGTCGTCCGGCTTGCTTGTTGATTTGGCGCGTTTCACCGCTCGCCGCTCCCCGTCCTGATCCTGGCGGCATGAGCTATAGCGGCACAGTCGCGCCCTGACCAACCGGTCCTCACTTCGCCGAGAGCGTCGCCGTTCCGCCGACATAGGCAACGGTGTGTCCACCGGTTTCGTCGCTGTCGCAGAAGATGGCCAGCTCGGTCAGGCGGGGCGTGTCGGTGCGGCCGCTGGCTTTCCGGTAGATGGCCACGAGGTCCGCGCTCTCGTCGCGCCATTTGCCCACGTTCTCGTCGCCGCCATCGGCCACGAAATGCACGAAGGTTCCGAGCACCTTCCAATCGCCGCGGTGCAACAGCTTGTTGCCCCACACGATCTCGGCGTGATGCGCCTTGCCCTCGCTGTCGGCGAAACCGAGGAACCAGCGGACGGGGTGGTCGTCGCCCTCGCGGGTGCGCTCATCAAGCGCCGAGGCGAGCGGGGTTTCGACATTCCAACGCCAGGTCAGCTTCGGATAGGCACTAAGGTCGATATCGGTCCAGCGTCCGAAAATCGAGCCGCCGCCCTGGGTCTCGCAACGCAGCGCCGGAACGTTGTCCTTGCTGACGAACTCAAGTTTCATGGCCGGACGGGCCCAGAATTTATGGTGCGTCCATCCGGGCGGCGGCGCGTCCAGCGAAATTGGTTTTGAGAAATCCATGGCGACCAACTGGGTCTCGCCATTGGCGGTCAACGGATTAGTCGGCAGGTCGCGGAGATAGGCGAGCCGCGCTCCGGCCGCAACGGCGAGCACTGCGCCCAGACACAGCAAAATGAGATTTTGGCGCGATATGGCGCGGAAGGGGTTGGTCATCGAATTCCTATCAGGATTCGTACGAGCCAGCGCATGTCGCTTTCTCCTCTGTTGGAGTTGTGTGTGTCGCGATACGTTGGCGCAATTGATAGCAAGCGCGGGGCAGTCTGGCATGGGTAATCTTGTGGTGGCGGCGGTGCAGCAGCCAAACATGATCACACGACGAAAACTCCTGAAGGTGGGGGCGATGACCAGCTTGGCCGCATTGCCGGACAACTCCAACGCTGCCGCGGCGGCTTCCGCCAAGGGTGCCGGCTACAAGATGCCGCTCGAAAGCGAGCCGCACGAACGCACCTTGATGCAATGGCCGGCGCGGGCCAGCATCTATGGCAGCCAGAAGGCCCTCGATGCCGCCCGCGCCGGCATTGCCCGCATCGCCAAGGCCATTGCGCCGCATGAGCCGGTGGCGATGCTGGCCGGGCCGGAACATGCGGAGAAAGCGGCGCGAGCGCTGAACGGTGGCATCGAGATATGGCCGATTGCAACGGATGACCTCTGGTGCCGCGATTCCGGCCCCACGTTCGTACTTTCGGCTACGGGCAGTCTTGCCGTGACCGAGTTCAACTTCAACGGCTGGGGCAACAAGCAGGGTCACACCAGCGATGGCCGAATCGCGAGGGGCGTCGCGGAGAAATTGCGGTTGACCGTTTTTGACAGCGGCGTCGTGGGCGAAGGCGGCGGCGTCGAGTTCGATGGCGAGGGCACGGCGCTGGCGCATGAGAGCTGCTGGGTGAACCGCAATCGCAATGGGCAAAGCAAGGCCGAGATAGAACGACGGCTGCTCGAAGCGCTCGGCGCCGAGCAGATGATCTGGGCGCCCGGCGTCAAGGGCGCCGATATCACCGACTACCACATCGACGCGCTCGCCCGCTTTGTGAAGCCCGGACAAGTGGTGATCCAGCTGCCGGATAAGCCGGACCACAATGATCCGTGGTCGGTCTCGGCCTTCGAAACCTACGCCATCCTCAAGGCGGCGCGAGATGCGCGCGGGCGAAAACTCGACATCATCGTCATTCCCGAGCCGGTCAATATCCGCTCTCGCTCGCCCGACTTCGTGTCGAGCTACGTCAACTACTATGTCTGCAACGGCGCAGTGATCAGCGCCGAGTTTGGCGATGACCGGGCCGATGCGGCCGCCAAATCCATCCTTGAGCGCCTCTATCCAGGACGCGAGGTCGTCAGCCTCAATGTCGATCCCATCTGCGAAGCGGGCGGCGGCATCCATTGCGCGACCCAGCAGCAACCCAAAGCCAGGATTTGAGACGGAGACGAATGATGCCCGAGTTGATTGTCGCGGCGGTGCAGACCGCGTGCACGGACGACATTGAGGAGAACCTCGCCAAGGTCGAAATGCACATGCGCGAGGCAGCGCGGCGTGGCGCAAAGCTGGTGGTGTTGCAAGAGCTGCTGGAGGGGCGGTATTTCTGCAAGGACATCGACGCCAAGCACAAAGCCCGCGCCAAGCCGTTCGCGGACCATCCGACCATCGCCAGAGTCGGCAAACTGGCTCACGAACTTGGCGTGGTCACCAATGCCTCGGTTTTCGAGCGGGACGGCGACAAGGGGTACAACTCCCTCGCCATGATCGATGCCGACGGCAAGGTGCTGGGCCGGTACCGCAAGAGCCACATCCCCGACGGCAAGGGGTATTCGGAGAAGTTCTATTTCGAGCCCGGCGATACTGGGTTCCAGGTGTTCGATACCGCCGTGGGCAAGATTGGCGCGGCAGTGTGTTGGGACCAATGGTTCCCGGAGGCCGCGCGCTGCATGGTCTTGAAGGGCGCCGAGATTCTGATCTACCCGACTGCCATCGGGTCCGAACCGCCCAATCTCGCCTGGGACAGCCGTGACCACTGGCAGCGCGTGATGCAAGGCCATGCCGGAGCCAACCTGACGCCGTTGATCGCAGCCAACCGCGTCGGCGTGGAACGAGGCGAGAGTTGCGATGTCATCTTCTATGGCTCGTCCTTCATCGCCGACCACACCGGCGCCAAGCTCGCCGAGGCCGACCGGGTGAGCGAGTGCACCATCACGGCCGGCCTCGACATGGAGGCGATGGCCGACCTGCGCCGCCAGTGGGGCGTGTTCCGGGACCGGCGCATTGATCTCTACAGTGACCTGCTGAAGCCCTCGCCACAGCGGCTGCTGCCGTAGGATGCGTTGAGCTTTGCGAAGCCCCCGCCGGCGAATCCAACCCGTTTGGCCGGTGGGCTTCGCGAAGGGCTCAGCCCACCCTTGGTTTGGAATCTTGAGGAGGGATATTCACCAATCGTTAACCGAAGCGGACTTTAGTTCTCCTTGGCCCGTTCTGGCTCGGGAGATGATGATCGCGACCTCGCCCAAAGTCCTGCTGTGTCTGACTGTGTTGGCACTTGCGGCCGTCACGCCAGCTGCGGCGCGCGATACGGCGACGCTTGGCGGCCAGCGGACTGCGGTGCGAATGCCCGCCTTCAACCTTGCGGCCTGCGACGGTCCGCTCGGTTTCTGCGGCGCCGTTGTTCAGGTTGACGCGGCAACGTCGCCCGTCGTTCAGCAGTCAGCCGTGGCTCTCGCGCCGGGATTGGAGGCCAGTGCCTCGGGCAGCCGCGAGCCCGTCGCCGACCCCATGCCCACGCAAACTCCGTAATCGGCCGCGATTGCTTCTCCGGCTCCGGTTGTCCTATCGTTGCAAACCACAACGAACGGACCGTGCTATGCCCAGCAACAATCGCATCAACACCGATCTTGCCAGCGCGCTTGCCGAGGCGGAGGCGCAGTTCATTGCCGCCAACCCCAAGAGCAAGGCGCGCGCCGAAACCGCCGCGCAAAGCCTGCCAGGCGGCAACACGCGCACCATTTTGCATTTCACGCCCTACCCGGTCGCGCTGGCGGGCGGCGAGGGGTGCCATCTCACCGACATTGACGGGCACCGCTATGCCGATTTTCTGAGCGAATACACCGCCGGGCTCTACGGGCATTCCGATCCGCGCCTGATCGCAGCGATCAAGTCGGCGCTTGATGCCGGCGTCACACTTGGCGGACCCAATGTGTACGAGGCCGATTTTTCCGCGCTGCTCTGCCGGCGCTTCGCATCCATCGAGCGCATCCGCTTCTGCAACTCCGGCACCGAGGCGAACCTGTTCGCGATCTCCGCTGCGCGCGCCTTTACCGGTCGCAGCCGCGTCATGGTGTTCGAGGGCGGCTATCACGGCGGCGTGTTCTACTTCGGACAGTACAAGCCGCCGATCAATGCCCCGTTTCCCTGGGTGATGGGCGCGTTCAACGATCTCGACCGTACGCTGGCGCTGATCGAGGCGCATGCCAGCGACCTTGCCGCCGTGGTCATCGAGCCGATGCAGGGCGCGCTCTGTCTGCCGGCCGAGCGCGATTTTCTCGGCAGACTTCGCGCCGCCTGCACCAGGCATGGCATTGTGCTGCAGTTCGACGAGGTGATGACGTCGCGGCTGACGCCGGGCGGCCTGCAGCTGCATTTCGGCATCACGCCGGATATGACGACGCTGGGCAAGTACTTGGCCGGCGGCATGACGTTCGGTGCGTTCGGCGGCCGGGCAGACATTCTCGAGCGATTCAATCCCCATCGCCCTGACGCCATCGCCCATGCCGGCACCTTCAACAACAACGTGCTGTCCATGGCCGCGGGTCTGACCGGACTGCGCGACATTTATACGCCAGAGGCCGCCATCGCCTTGAACGCGTCCGGCGACCAGCTGCGCACGCGGCTGAATACGCTGTTCGAGACGCACGGCGCGTCCATGCACGCCTCCGGCTTCGGTTCCATGATGACTATTCACTTCCGCCACGAGCCTATCGTGACTCCCGAGCAAACCTGGTCGACCGGCCCTGAGGCGCTACGCCAGGAGCAGCTGAAGGCCCTGTTCCATCTCGATATGCTGGCATCGGGCCATTACATCGCCCGGCGCGGCTTCATCTCGCTGTCGCTGCCGATGACGGCACGTGAACACGACGGCCTGTTGGCCGCCGTTGAAGAATTTCTGACCGTGCGCAAAGTTTTGGTCCGGCGGCATTGATCTACTGCTTTAGGCCACTAGCCGCGCGCTGCCACACCCTGCGATACTGACCGCCGCACACATCACAATCGGAGCCCAACAGAATGATCCGCAATACCGCGCTCGCCACCATCATCATCGCCGCCCTCTCGGGTTCCGTCTTGGCGGCAGGCGACGCCGAGAACGGCAAAAAGCTTTTCCGCAAGTGCCAAGCCTGCCACAAGATCGGCGAAGGCGCCACCAACTCGGTCGGCCCAATTCTGACAAGTGTGGTGGGGCGAAAGACCGGATCGGTCGAAGGGTACGGCTACTCGGCCTCGAACAAGAATGCGGGCGAGCAGGGGCTGGTCTGGACCGAAGAGAACCTCACGGCCTATCTCCCCGACCCGTCGGCGTTCCTGCAAAAGTACCTGACCGACAAGGGCAAGCCAGAGCTCTTTACCGGCAACTCCAAGATGCCGTTCAAGCTCCCCGACCCCGCCGATCGCGCCGACGTCATCGCCTATCTCAAGACCTTCTCGAAGTAGTTGCGCTTTTGCGCCGGTTGCGCGAAACATCGCCTGCAAGGCCCGCCCCGTGACGGGCCTTGATCGTTCCTGGGCCCCCCCAATGCTAAGTCCATCGTCGGCTCGTCCAAAACGCGTGGCGCTGTTCGTCACCTGCCTCGTCGATGCGTTCCGCCCCAGCGTCGGCATGGCGGCGGTGCGACTGCTGGAAGATGCCAGCTGTGAGGTTGTCGTGCCGTCGGGGCAGACCTGCTGCGGTCAGCCGGGCTACAACTCGGGCGACCGGGCCGCCGCCTCCAACATCGCGCGGCGCGTAATCGAGATGCTGGAGCCATTCGACTGGGTGGTGGTCCCATCGGGATCCTGCGGCGGCATGATCCGCAAACACTATCCCGAGTTGTTCGCCGGCGATCCATCCTGGGGACAGCGCGCCAAGGTGGTGGCCGGAAAAACCTACGAATTGACGGCATTTCTCACCCATGTGCTCGGCGTTACGTCGGTATCGGCACGCTTCCCGGCGCACGCGACCTATCATGACAGCTGCTCGGCGCTGCGCGAATTGGGGCTGCGGTCCGAGCCACGCCAGTTGCTGAATTCGGTGGCCGGGCTGACGATCACGGAGCTCAAGGAACGCGACGCCTGCTGCGGCTTTGGCGGCACGTTTGCTGTCAAGTATCCCGATATCTCCAACGCCATTGTCGAGAAGAAAACCGCTGATGTGGCCGCAACCGGCGCCGAACTGCTGATCGCGGCCGACATGGGCTGTTTGCTCAACATGGCCGGCAAACTAAAACGCGAGGGATCGTCCGTGCAAGTGCGTCACATCGCCGAAGTGCTGGCCGGCATGGTCGACCTGCCCGCCATCGGGGAAGGGCCGCGCTCATGACGGCCGATGGCACCACTTTCAACAAGCGCGTTTCCGGGGCGCTGGCCGATCCGCAATTGAAGCAGGCGCTGGCCAATGTGCGCACCAATTTCGTGGCCAAGCGTGCGGCGGCCAAGGCCGCACTGCCCGAATGGGGCGAATTGTCGGACGACGCCAAGGCGATCAAGGATCACACGCTGGCGCATCTGGATGTCTATCTGGAGGCCTACGAGAGAAAGGCCACGGCCGCGGGCGCCAAGGTGCATTGGGCCGCAACGGCAGCCGAGGCGCGGGGCATCATCCTGCAGCTTTGCCGCGATGCGGGCGCAAAGACCGTCACCAAGGGCAAGAGCATGGTGGGTGAGGAAATCCACCTCAACCAGCATCTGGAAGCCAATGGCATCACGCCGGTCGAGACCGATCTTGGCGAGTATATTATCCAGCTGCGTGGAGAAATCCCCAGTCACATCATCGCGCCGGCCGTGCACTTGACCAAGGGCCAGGTCGAGGCCGATTTCCGCAAGACGCATACGCATCTTCCCGTTGGCCGCAACCTGGACGAGCCGCACCAGCTGGTGGCGGAAGCGCGCGCCATCCTGCGCAGCAGTTTCCTTGCCGCCGATGTCGGCATCACGGGCGCGAATTTTCTGATCGCCGAGACCGGCACCTCGGTCATCGTCACCAACGAGGGCAACGGCGACCTGACGCAGGTGCTGCCCAAGACTCATATTGTTATTGCGTCAATCGAGAAGGTCATCCCGACGCTGGAGGATGTCAGCACGATCCTGCGCCTGCTGGCGCGCTCGGCAACCGGGCAAGATATTTCAACGTACACGACGTTCTCGACCGGCCCCAGGCGCGCGGGCGACCCCGACGGGCCGGAGGCCTACCACGTCGTCATTCTCGACAACGGCCGCTCGGAGATGCTGGGGACGGAACTGCAGCCGGTGCTGCGCTGCATCCGTTGCGGCGCGTGCATGAACCATTGCCCGGTTTATCAGGCGATCGGTGGGCACGCCTACGGCGCGGTCTACGCTGGTCCGATCGGAGCGGTGCTAACGCCGGCGCTGGACGGCGTGATGCAAGCCAAGGACCTGCCCAACGCCACGCCGTTCTGTGGCCGCTGCGAGGAGGTCTGCCCGATGCAGATCCCGCTGCCGGGCATGATGCGGCATTTCCGCGAGCAACAGGTGGCGATGGCGAAAGAGCCGCTGGCTCAGCGCTTCGGACTGGGTGTCTGGCAATGGCTGGCGCTGCGGCCGAGGGTGTACCGGATCGCCATGCGGTCAAGCGCGCGCGTACTGGAAATACTGGGCGGCCGGAAAGGCCGTATGCGCTGGATGCCACTGGGCGGCGGCTGGACCCGCCACCGCGATATGCCCGCGCCCGAGGGCCGCACCTTCCACGATCTGTGGTCGGAGCGGCAGAAGGTCCGGGACAAGCCATGAGCGCGCGCGAAAACATCCTTGCCGGTATTCGCCGTTCGCTTAAGACCGAAGCCAACGACAACGCGCGCCGTGCGACTGTTGAGGCTCGCATCTCCGCCCACGCGCGCGGAACAATCCCGGCCCGCGCCGCGGTGCAGGCCGGCGAGGCGATGATCGCGTTCGTGGCGCGCTTGAAGGCGGCTGGGGTCACCGTGGCGGAGGCCGCGCATCTGAGCGATGTGCCCAAGTTGGCCGCAGACTATCTGCGCTGGCAAAACCTGCCCGCCCGGCTGCGCATGGGCGCCGATCCCGACCTGACCGGCTTAACGTGGGACATCGAGGTCCTCACCGGGCGGGCAGAGGGCTCCGACGAAGTTTCCATCAGCAAGGCCTACGCCGGCGTGGCCGAGACCGGTACGCTGGTGCTGACCTCGGGGCCGGACAATCCGACCACGCTGAATTTCCTACCCGAAACCCACATCGTGGTGGTGCGCGGCGCTGACGTGGTTGGCGGCTATGAGGATGTCTGGGATCGCTTGCGCAGCGCGCCGCTGCCACGCACCGTCAACTGGGTGTCCGGCCCCTCGCGTACCGCCGACATCGAGCAGACCATCGTCATGGGCGCCCATGGCCCGCGCCGCCTGCATGTGCTATTGGCGGGGTAACCGACGACGAACGTCCAGCGTCCGCCGTGTGCTGAGAGGAGACCACCATGCGCCGATCCGAAGTGAACAAGATCATCACCGACGCCAAGGCTTTCATGGGCTCGTTCGGATTCCTGTTGCCGCCATTCGCGCACTATTCGCCCTTCGATCTGAAAGCGTCGATGCGCGAGTGTCCGACCATCCTCAGCTCGCGCCTGGGCTGGGACATTACCGATTTCGGCGAGGGCCGGTTCAACGAGTACGGGCTCGTTCTGCTCACCACCCGCAACGGTTCGCAGGCCGATCTCGCCAAGGGCAGGGGCATGGTCTATGCGGAAAAAATCATGATTTCCAAGGCCAAGCAGTACTCGCCCATGCATCGCCACAACATCAAGGGCGAGGACATCATCAATCGCGGCGGCGGCAAGCTGGTGTTCGAGTTGTTCATGCCGAAGGCCGACGGCAGCATCGACGAGAAGGCCGAAGTGCGCGTTACCACCGACGGGCGCGAACGGCGCCTGCCAGCGGGCGGCAAGCTCACGCTCAGCCCGGGTGAAAGCCTCACGCTGCTGCCAGGCGTCTGGCACGCCTTCTGGGGCGCGGAAAAGGATGTGCTCATCGGCGAGGTATCGTCCGTGAACGACGACCTCACCGACAACGTTTTCAAGGACCCGATCGGACGCTTCTCGAAGATCGAAGAAGACGTCGCGCCGCTGCACCTGCTGGTGTCGGACTACGACAGCTGGCTGAAGTAGAGCCGCGCTTTCCCAAACTACGAATTCTCGAGGCTGCGCACCGTCAGAGCCTTGCCAACCCATCCATCGTTCAGCGCCATCATGCGTGCGAACCAATGGCCGACCGCGCTTTCCGGATCAATCGGGTTCTCCGGGCACACCGTGTAGGGCCACATCAGGGTGCCAAACAACGCGAAGTCGCCGTATCCGGGTTTGCTGCCGTGCAAGAACGCCTGATCGTCGAGGGTCACTTCGGCTGGCTTCAAGCCTTGCGTGAACGTCTTCAAAGCGGCGGCCCGATCGACGCCGATCTGCTCCAGAGGCCCCAGCGCCTTTTCGCGGCTGGAGCGGAAATAGGACTTGTCCTCGCCGGCGATGATCTTGAACACGTTCGGCACCGCCAGCTGGCGGCTGTTCGGCAGCACCGACCAGTCGCACCATGAGTTGATGAAGCGCGCTTGGGCCCGCGCCGCCGCATCCGGCAGCAGCAGCGGCCGGTCGGGATAGGTCTCGTCCAGATAGAGCGCGATGGCCCAGCTGTCATGCACCCAACGCCCGTCCTCGACGATCACCGGCACCTTCGACTGCCCGGATTGGGCGATGGCGGCCCGGTCAGTGAAGCGATGCGGGACGGTCTCGAAGTCGAGCCCCTTGTGCTTGAGCGCGAGCTTGGTGCGCCAGCAATAGGGAGAAAAGCGAAGGTCCGGGTTGGCCCCGGCAAGGTCGTGAAGCAGGATGGTCATGGGCGGGTCCGGGTGTGGGTGTGGGTGTGGGTGCGGGTTACCGCCGGCAGCATACGCCACCCACGCTGATGTGCGAGCATGAGTTTCGCAATGTGCAACGTGGACACTCAACAACCAGCTCAGGACATCTTTGGAAACGTAGCGACAGCCCCCAATTGGTGCCCGGCGACGGTCATATTGGAATTACGGTTGCCTTTCTTAGTAACCAGTCCGTCTCCTCTCGCTCAAGCGCATAGTAGACCTTCGTCCTCTTAACGAGTTCTGCGGCATACATTTTGTCCAAGACATGCGACGCGTCGAGTGCAAATGTATCGGCCCATTTCCCTTCAATATCTCCGCCGCCATCCACGACAAGATGAAATGTTTGCTTGTCCACATCAAGCCCAGCTAGTCGCGCATTCATGGAATGTATCTCGTCCTCAAGATCATTTGTTTCCTCAATGATTCCCTTCAACTTCCGCAGCTCACTCGGCGCGACCTGCAAGCGCTCTCTGCTTGCAGAACTCCTCATTAGGTTTATATCGGCAGCGATATTGAAATCAGCATGTGCTGACGACCAGTCATAAATTCGTCTCACCGAGGCAATTCCATATTTTCGCGCAAATTCAATCACCTCAGCGCGGGTGGCCGCCTCGGCAATCTCAAAAAACGCCACTACAGCCATGTCAAATTTCGATCTGTCAATAAGCATTCTTTCGTTAGGAACCGTCAATACTACTCCAAGAGAACCAGAATATGTGTAACCGAAGTCGAGTCCTGATTCCGCAAGAACTTCGGCCGAAAGCTTAACTTTCTGTTTCGGCCCAAACTTGATCGCATCATAGACGGTGGATACGGCGGTCTGGAATCTATCAAGCACCCTAGTCACAGCCCGCAGTGAAATCGGGCGGCCGCTCTCGGGGAGCAATCTGTACCGCATCACATCCAATTCTAGATTATTGGCCAAGACGTTGAACTCAGTCTCAAGCAATCTGCGGCGCTTGTCCATCGACTGAAAGTCGATCAGCAGGGCTTTAGAGCCCTGGTGCGTCGCTACAACTCTCTCAATCCGAGATATTTCGGCGTGCACATCTCGCAACTGATCGGCTAGCTGAAGCAGCATGCTCATGGTGCACCACCAAACGGCAGCGTAACAACTGCCAACCCCTTGGATTCTTCCTGTCGACTATACCCAAACTGCCTGAGCCAGTAAGCTCGGCGCCATTGCCCCAGATCGTGCAACGCATGACCGGCCTGCCATTCTGGAAACGGGAAACAATGGCAACGATGACGTAATTTTGGATCATCGCTGGCCGCCCATTGTATTATTTGCGACTGCATTTCAGTTGCACTATCCAATTCATGCCCCCAAAAGCGAACGGCAACGTCGGAATCATCAGGATTGAGTTTTTGTGTTACAAAACTACCGTCGATCCATAACTCAAGTGCCAGCCGCGATTCATTCAAACGGTGGATGACGTTACTTAAGCCGAACATAATTGCCGAGCGCGTGGTCGAGCGTGGGAAAGGGACTACGCAAAGATTATGAACTTCTTGTAAACTCATGCGGTGGAAGCCAAGCTCCAGTAGCGGTGGAAACTCGTCTTTGACCTCCCCCGGCATAGCAACAGCCCCACGCGAACTAGTTTGTTTTGCTGTAACGGGAGTGCGAAGTCAGCATCGCAATAGTTGAACGTTTCTCTGCCGACAGCTTTTCGGCACGCGCCTTGTCCACATCGAGGAGGATAACGGTGGCCAGGTCCTTTTAGGGTCTGGTCCGCAGGGCTCGCTTGTGGTGGCGAAATCGACAACGCTCATTGCAGCAGGATGGGCGTCGCAAGGTGGCTTCTTTCGTTTTGGTTCTTGACCAGACATACACATTAGATCGCACGCTCCGACTCGATTCGCAAGCAAGAGTCAAGAACGAACTGCGAGCTCGTTACCAGAAGCGCTTGGATCGCCTGCACAGTACGGTTCGCGACCACTGGGGACACGAACCTCTTCTTCGGTCGGTTAGCCCAAGCCTACCCCTACCCCGCAATCAAATCGGCGGCCTTCTCGGCGATCATGTAGGTCGCCGCGTTGGTGTTCGAGGACACCACGCGCGGCATGACGGAGGCGTCCACCACTCGCAAACCCTCCAGGCCGCGCACGCGCAGATCCGGCGTCACCACAGCGTCCGCGCCGACGCCCATGGCGCACGTCCCGACCGGATGGTGGTCGGTTTTGGCGCTGCGGCAGGCGTAGGCGATCAGGTCGGCGTCCGAGGCGACGCCGGGGCCGGGGACGCGCTCGGCGAGCACATATTTGGCCAGGCCCTTTTGCGCCATCAGCTGGCGCGCCATCTTGATACCGTCCAGCGAGACGCGGCGGTCGTACTCGTCGGCCCAATAGTTGGGGTCGATCAGGGGGTGGGCGGTGTGATCATTGCTCTGTAGGCGTACGGTGCCGCGCGAGCGCGGGCGCATGGCGGCAGAGTTGAGCGTGACGCCAGCGTTCTTCAGGTGCGCGATGCCAGCCTCGATGCCGGAGCCCAACCCGAGATGGAACTGGATGTCGGGCGCGCCTTTTTCTTGCGACGAACGCACGAAGCCACCGGTTTCAAATAGGCTGGAGGAGGCCGGGCCACGCCGCGTCAGGTAGTATTGCGCACCGGCGACGGCGGCCCAGAACGTCTTCTGGTAGCGGTCGTAGCTGTGCTCGCCGGTGCATTCGCACATGACGCAGATGTCGAGATGGTCCTGCAGGTTGGAGCCGACGCCGGCAAGGTCGTGCATCGGGCGTATGCCGACGGATATCAGGTGGTCGGCGGGGCCGATGCCCGACAGCATGAGCAGTTTTGGCGAGCCGATGGCGCCGGCCGACACGATCACTTCGCGGGTGGCACGGTACGTCGTGGCATCGCCGGACGCGGGGCCGGCGCATTCGACTCCTATCGCGCGACCACCTTCGATCAGCACACGCCTCACCATGGAGACCGTCTTGATACTGAGGTTTTTACGTCCGCGCGCCGGCTTGAGATAGCCGGTGGCGGCCGAGCAGCGGCGCCCGTTGCGCTGCGTCAGCTGGTAGCGGCCGACGCCAAAGGTATCGCGGCCGGCGAGGTCGGCGAGGTGTGGGATGCCCAGGTCAGCGGCCGCGGCAAAGAAGCCCTCCGAGATCGGTAACGGCGCACAAGGCTGTTGCACGGCAATCGGTCCGCTGCGGCCGTGGATGTCATCGTCGAAGGTGTCGTTGTCCTCGGCGCGGCGGAAGTAGGGGAGCACGTCCTGATAGCCCCAACCGGTGCAGCCCAGCGCCGCCCAGCCGTCGTAGTCGCTGGGGTGACCGCGCGTATAAACCTGCGCGTTGATGGTGGAGCCCCCGCCGAGCACCTTGCCCTGCGTGAACCAGAACACGCGGTTCTGCATGTGACGCTGCGGCACCGTCGAGTAGCCCCAGCTGGCGATGCCCTTGGTCATGCGGGCAAACCCGGCCGGCACCTCGAACAGCGGGTGCCAGTCGCGCCCGCCGGCCTCAATGAGGAGCACGCTGACGGAGGGGTCCTCGGTTAACCTTGCCGCCAGGACGCAGCCGGCAGAACCGGCTCCGGCGATGATGTAGTCGTGGGTGGACGAGGTCATGGAGAGGTCATGCCTGGGGTGTTGGCAAATGCCGCGACAATTCGGAGCGGTGGGTGACGGCAACCGTTCAATAGCAGGACACAGCTGGACGCAACAAGACCATGGCAGGGCCTTGCGCGACATTCCTTGTGCAGATTATCTATCCCAGAGCTTTGCCATTTCGGAGGGTGAAACCAGCCGCCGGTTGACGCACGTAACCGCGGCGACGGCCGCCAAATCATCTGGCCCAAGTTGCAGCGACAGCGAGCGGAAATTCGCCGTCGCGTTGACGCGCTTGGTCGTCATCGGCACCGCGATGACACCCATCTGCCGGATCCAAGTCAGCACCACAGTGGAGGGCGCCTCGCCAAGACGGTGGGCCATGTCCACCACCGTGGGGTGCGTCAGGGCGGCGCCGCGCGCCAGCGGGCAATAGGCCGTGAGCGGAATGGCGAGCAGATCGGCGGCCGCTTTCAGCGTCGATTGGTCGATCAAGAGGTGGTACTCAACCTGGTTGGTGGCAAGCTGGCGCGGGCTTGCGGCGGCGGCGCGCCGGAGGTAGGCGATGGGGAAATTGCTAACACCGATGTGCGTCGCAAGGCCTTGTTCTGCAACGATATTAAGCCTCTCGATAACAGCCTCAATGGATTTCCCGTCAGAGGGCGGCCAGTGGATCAGCAGGAGGTCCACGCGGTCCATCTTCAGATCGTCCAGGCTGCGGCGAACCGACGGGCCGAAGGCCTCTTTACCAAGGTTGGACGGCTGCACTTTGGTGGTCACAAACAGGTCTTTGCGCGGCACCCCGGCGGCCGCCAGGGCACGTCCGATAACCGCCTCGTTGCCGTACATCTGGGCAGTGTCGATGTGCCGGAAGCCGATCTCCAGCGCCATTTTGATGGCAGCGTCAGCCTCGCTGTCCACCAGCGGATAGGTGCCGAACCCCAGGGCCGGAATGCCGCCAATCGTCTCCAAGCTGCGCCTCCATCGACATCGCCACGCGTTGGGCCTATGGGGTGTCGCCATGACCACCCTGTCAAGCCTGAAGCTGCCGCTCGCCCTCGTCGTCGCCGTCGCCCGCAACGGCGTGATCGGCGAGCACAACAGCCTGCCGTGGCGGTTGCCAACGGAGCTGAAACGCTTCCGTGAGATCACCACCGGGCACCCCTGCCTCATGGGTCGCAAGACTTGGGAGAGCATCGGTAAGCCGTTGAAAAATCGTGATAATATCGTTTTGACACGCGGTGAACCGATCCCGGTGGATGGGGTCATCACGGTACGCACGATCGATGAGGCGATCACGATCGCGACCAGGTGCGCGGAGGCCCGTGCTGCGGGCGCGATCATGGTTATCGGCGGGGGCGAGATCTATCGCCAGATGCTGCCACTGGCCTCCAAGTTGTATCTCACGCGGGTCGACATGGACGCCACGGGCGACACCCATTTTCCCGCGATTGCACCTGAGGACTGGGCTGAAGTCGCCCGCGAAGATCACGCGCCGGGTCCCAACGACAGCTGCGGCTATGTCCTTACAACCCTGGACCGGCGGCCGTCCCGTTAAGGCCAGCTGCGGCCGCCCTGGACTTGGCCGTGGGTGCTGCCTATATCTCTGCACCAATAGGTGACGGGCGCAGCGGCCAAGCGGCTCCCCGAGCGAACCCGATGCAATCCTAAGTTGATTTTAGCGAGGATCCGATGCCCTGGAGCAATCAAGGCGGCGGCGGCAATGGCCGCAAGGGCGGAGGCGGCGGCCCCTGGGGCCAGGGCCCCGACAAGGACAGCCAGCAACCCGACATCGAGGACATCCTCAAGCGCGGCCAGGACCGCATCAAACAGGTGATGCCCGGCAGCGGCGGCGGGCAGGGGCTATTGTCGCTGCTGGTGCTGCTTGGATTGCTCGCAGCCGCCTTTTACGGCTTCACCGTGCGCGTCCAGCCGGATGAGTTGGGCATTGTGACACGCTTCGGCAAGTTCGACCGCCAGGTGACGCCGGGACTGAACTTCCGCCTGCCTCCGCCCATCGAGGAGGTGTTCACGCCCAAGGTAACCGTGGTTAACCGGCTGGAAGTAGGCTTTGGCCGCAACGGCGACGTCAACGGTCAGAGCCTGATGCTGACCGGCGATGAAAACATCGTCGATGTCGAGTTTACGGTGCTGTGGCGCATCAAAGATCCGCGCGCGTTCCTGTTCAATATCAAGGACGGACGCGACTTTCTGAGCGGCCTGCAGTCGGTCACGGTACGCGATGTCGCCGAGAGCGCGATGCGTGAAGTGATCGGCAAGAACGACCTCAGTCCGATCCTGACCCAGGACCGGGTTAAGAACGAGGAGGCCGTGCGCAGCCTGATGCAGCGTACCCTCGACGGCTATCAAGCCGGCATCGAAGTTTCCCAGGTGCAGATGCAGAAGGTCGATCCGCCGGCCGAAGTTATCGATGCCTTCCGCGACGTGCAGGCGGCCAAAATCGACTTTGAGACCGCCCAGAACAACGCCCAATCCTATTCCAACAAGGTGGTGCCGGAAGCGCGCGGCGATGCCCAGCGTATTCGGCAAGAGGCCGAGGCCTATCGCCAGAAGATCGAGGCCGAGGCGATCGGTCAGGCTGACCGCTTCAGCAAGGTTTACGAGGCCTACAAACTGGCGCCGGACGTCACCCGCAAGCGCATTTACCTTGATACGATGCAGCGCGTCTTCAGCAACATGGACAAGATCATCATCGACCAGAAGGGGGGCAACGGCGTCGTGCCGTACCTGCCGCTGAATGGCCTGACCAAGCAGTCCACCACGGCGGGGCAATAACCATGCGCAGTTTTCTCTCCTCGCTCCTGGTCATTCTCGCCATCATCGGCGTGTTGGCCTACAATTCGTTCTACACCGTGGGCCAGAATCAGCAGGCCCTGGTGCTGAACTTCGGCAAGCCGAGCGCGCAGATCAGCGAGCCGGGCCTGCATTGGATGATCCCGATCGCCCAGAACGTTGAAATGTTCGACAAGCGGCTGCTTGAGCTCGACACCACGCCCAAGCCGGTGCTGGTCTCGGACCAAAAGCAGCTGGTTGTGGACGCCTTCGCGCGCTACCGCATCGATGATCCGCTGAAATTCTTCCAGTCCTTCGGGACCGAAGAGGGGGCGCGCGCACGGCTTAGCGACTTCGTCGCGACCACGCTGCGCAGCGTGCTCGGTAACGCCACTTTCCGCGATCTGGTGCGCAATAAGCGCGAGGAGCTGATGCACCGCATCGCCACCGAGGTTAACCAGAACGTCGCTGGACTTGGCGTCACCATCGTCGACGTCCGCATAAAGCGCGCCGATCTGCCGCCCCAGAACTCGCAGGCCGTGTTTGCCCGCATGAAGACCGAGCGTCAGCGCGAGGCGGCCGAGTGGCGCGCCAAGGGCGAGGAGCAATCGCGAATCATCCGGGCCCAGGCCAACCGCGATGTCGTGGTGCTGACGGCCAAGGCGACGCAGGATTCTGAATCAATCCGCGGCGAGGGCGAAGCCAACAGCAACAAGGTCATGGCCACTGCGTTTTCCAAGGACCCGGACTTCTTCGCCTTCTACCGTTCGATGAAGGCCTACGAAGGCAGCCTGCAGGCCAACGATACGCGGGTGCTGTTGTCGCCGGATTCCGAGTTCTTCAAATATTTCGCCGATCCGACCGGCAAGCAGGCAGGCCCTGCAAAATAGTGCCACATGGCTGGCGGAGAGTTTAGCCGAACGCATCTGGAGCTGAACATGAGATTGCCCGCCGGCCTTCGATCCCTTGTTCTATCAGCAGCCCTCGGCGGCTCCGTTCTTGCCCTCGCCGCTCCGCCAGCGCAGGCCCAACAGGGGCCCGTCTCGGTGGCGCCGATTGCCGAAAAGCTGTTCGATTCCGTGGTGAACATCTCCACCTCGCAGGCCCTCAAAGGCCCGCAGGGCGTCCCCCTCCCAAAGGTGCCCAAGGGCTCGCCATTCGAGGATTTCTTCAAGGACTTCTTCGACAAGAACGGCAACGAAACCGAGGCCCAACGCGTCAGCTCGCTCGGCTCGGGCTTTGTCATCGATCCATCTGGGATCATCGCCACCAACAATCACGTCATCGCCGATGCGGACCAGATTTTCGTTAACTTCAACGACGGAACGCGTTTGAAAGTCACCAAAGTCATCGGCCGCGACGTCAAGACCGACATCGCCGTGCTGCAGGTGACGCCCGCTAAGCCTCTGGCCTCCACCACCTTGGGCGACTCGTCCAAGATGCGCGTCGGCGATTGGGCGATGGCGATCGGCAATCCGTTCGGCCTCGGCGGCACGCTGACGGTCGGTGTTATCTCGGCCACCAAGCGCGACATCAATTCCGGACCCTACGACGAATTCCTGCAAACCGACGCCTCGATCAACAAGGGTAATTCCGGCGGCCCCTTGTTCAACATGAGCGGGGAGGTGATCGGCATCAATTCGGCGATCATCTCGCCCACCGGCGGCTCGATTGGCCTCGGCTTCGCCATCCCGTCCAACGAGGCGCGCCAGGTCATCGAACAGTTGCGCGCTTACGGCGAGATGCGCCGCGGCTGGATCGGGGTGAACATCCAGACGGTCACGGACGATACCGCGACCGGGCTTGGCCTGCCGGCCGCCAAGGGAGCTGTGGTCTCGCAGGTCGCGACCGGTGGACCCGCCGACGCGGGCGGCTTGAAGGCCGGCGATGTCATCGTCGGCTTCGACGGCAACGACGTACCCGATATGCGCAGCTTGCCGCGCATCGTCGCGCTGTCGGTGATTGGCAAAGCCACCAAAGTCGAGGTTCTGCGCGACGGCAAGCCCATGACCTTTTCGGTGACCGTTGGGCGCCTGGCAGAGGACGCCACCGCCAAGGACGCGGGTGACAAAGGCAAGCCCGAAAATGAGCCCAAGGACAAGGCTCCCGATGCGCAAGGGTCGGCGAGCACGCCGGTCGAGAACCTGGCGCTTGGCGTTAAACTCCAGACCCTGGACGCCAAGTTGCGAGCCAAGATGTCGGCGGCCGAAAAGGTCGAGGGTGTGGCCGTGATCGAGGCCGATCCCAAGGGCGCAGCCGCCCAACATGGCGTCAAGGCCGGCGACATCATCGTCGAGATCACAAACGAGAAAGTGGCCACCCCCGGCGACGTCGCCGAGCGCATTGACGCTGTGCGCGCTGGCGGGCGCAAGACGGCCCTGCTGTTGCTGTCGGACGCCAAGGGCGAGATCCGGTTCGTGGCTGTGCCGCTGGAGGCGCCGAAGCAGTAGGGGGCGAGATCACCCACCCTGCATTGGCGGCAGCAGATAGATCTCATTGTCCGCCTTTAGCGGCAATTGCCACGCCCCGCGATAGACTTGGCCGTCCACGACCACGGTGACGCTCTTTGCCAGAACCGGCCGGAGGCTGGGGTATTTCTCGCCAAGCTTGACCAGCATGTCCTGGATCGTGCGCGCCTCGACCTCGAACTCCTTCTCGCCGCCCGCCGCCGACTGAAGCGGGCCGCCGAGGTGCACGGTGACGCGCACCGGCGAACTCTCCGTTGGCAGGGCAGGTGCTGGCCGTTTCGGTTGCATGCCGGGGCGGTGACGTTGGTGATGGGGCATCGCGGATTCGTAGGGTGGGCTGAGCACTCTTCAGCGAAGCCCACCGCAACGAGTCATGCTGGTCATGGTGGGCTTCGCAAAGTGGCTCAGCACCACCCTACGCCTTCTGAGCGCCCAGCGCCTTCAACACCTTCGGCGGCGACATGGGAATGTCGCCCAGCCGCAAGCCCGTCGCTGAGGCAATCGCATTCGCGATGGCGCCCAGCGGCGGCACGATCGGCGTCTCGCCGACGCCGCGGACGCCGTAGGGATGGCCCGGGTTCGGGATCTCCAGAATGACCGTCTCGATCATCGGTAGATCGGAGGCGACGGGCATGCGGTAGTCGAGGAAGCCCGCGTTCTGCAGCCGCCCGTCCTTGCCGTAGATGTACTCCTCGTTCAGCGCCCAGCCGATGCCTTGCGCGGCGCCGCCCTGGTACTGGCCCTCGACATAGGAGGGGTGGATCGCTTTGCCGGCGTCCTGCAGCACCGTGTAGCGCAGCACCGTGACTTTGCCGGTTTCGATATCGACCTCGACATCGGCGATGTGCGTGCCGAACGACACGCCCGCGCTATCGGCGAAGGTCTCGAAGTGGCCGGCGATGGGCCCACCAGTATTCTGCGCCGTCGCCGCGATCTGCTTCAGCGACAGGGGCTCGAACTTACCGGCATTGCCGCCGGCGGGCTTGGCGAACCCCTTCTCCCAGGTGACCGCGTCGGCCGGGATGCCCCAGGTCTTGGCCGCCCGCTCGCACATGGTCTTGATGGCGTTGCGGGCCGCGCTGATGGTTGACAGGCCGGCGGCGAAGGTGACGCGGCTGCCATCCGTGATGTCGTTGAAGCCGAGCGAGGCCGTGTCGGCGACGATGCAGCGCACTTTGTCGTAAGGGATGCCCAGCTCTTCAGCCGCCATCAGGCTCATCGAGGCGCGCGAGCCACCGATGTCCGGATTGCCGTAAGCCAGCGCCGCGGTGCCGTCGGCATTGATGGCCAGCGACACGCTGGTGTTGCCGCCGAAGTTGAACCAGAAGCCGCAGGCGATGCCACGTCCGCGATGCTTTCCTGGCGCAACCGGCGATTGCCAATGCGGCGTCTCGCGGATAGCTTCCAGCGTCGCACGCAGCCCAATTGGCCCGTAAGTCGGCCCATAGGACGACTTGGTGCCTTCCTTGGCGGCGTTCTTGAGACGCATATCGACCGGATCGATCCCGAGCTTGTCGGCGATCTCCTGAACCACGCTTTCCGTCGCGAAGGTGACCATCGGCGCCGAGGGAGCGCGGTAGGGCGCAGCGCGCGGACGGTTGCAGAAGACATCGTAGCCTTCCGTCTTCACGTTCGGCAGGTCGTAGCAGGCGAAGCAGGCCATGGCGCCCATGTCCACCAGTGAGCCGCCGAACGGGCCGCCCTGGAACTTGATGACGGCCTGGGCGGCGGTGATCCGGCCGTCTTTCTTGGCGCCGATTTTCAGCGTGATGCTGGACGACGCCGTCGGGCCGGTCGCCCGGAACACCTCGTCGCGGTTCATCACCACCTTCACCGGCCGGTTGGCCTTGCGCGACAGCGCCAGTGCCAGCGGCTCGATGAACATCATAGTCTTGCCGCCAAATCCGCCGCCGATCTCGGAGGGCGTGACGCGCAGTTTGGAGACTTCCAGGCCCAGCATCGCCGAGCAAACGGCGCGCACATTGTAGTGGCCTTGCGTGCACACCCACATATCGCCCATGCCGTCGGCGGTGAGGTTGGCGACGCAAGCATGCGGCTCGATATAGCCCTGGTGCGTCGCTTCGGTCTTGAAGCTGCGCTCAATGACGATATCGGCGTCCTTGAAACCCTTGACGACATCGCCATGGCCGAACTCGTGGCGGGCGAGGATGTTCGACTTCTTGGTGGGTTTTGGCTCGACGCCATTGGTGATGACGCCGCCGTTCACCAGCGGCGCGTCGGGCTTCATGGCCTCTTCGACGTCGGTGACGTGCGGAAGAACCTCGTAAGTTACCTTGATGAGCTTCAGCGCTGCGTTGGCGACCGAAGCGCTCGACGCGGCGACGGCGGCTACGGCGTGTCCGTCATAAAGGGCGCGGCCGCGGGCCATGGTGTTGACCAGCGCATCAAGCTGGCCCTGATCGCCGCCCGTAAGATCCGGCAGATCCTTGGCCGTGATCACTGCATAGACTCCCTGCAGCTTCTCGGCCGCCGAGGTGTCGATGCTCTTGATCAGCGCATGGGCGTGTGGGCTGCGCAGCACCTTGCCGATGAGCTGGCCAGGCATGCTCATGTCGGCGCCATAGCGGGCGCGACCGGTCACTTTGTCGATGCCGTCAGGGCGCAAGGGGCGCGTACCGATCGAATCGAATTTGCGGGCTTTACCGTCGAGCTTCATGTCCTGCGCCATATTATGCGCTCCTCTTCAGGTCAGCAGCCGCTTCGACCACGGCCTTGACGATCTTGTCGTAACCCGTGCAACGGCAGAGATTACCGGCGAGCCAGTAACGGATCTCGGTTTCGGTCGGGCTCGGATTGTGCTTGAGCAGAGCATCCGTGGCCACCAGGAAGCCCGGCGTGCAGATGCCGCACTGCAGCGCGGCATGGTCGAGGAACTTCTGCTGCAAGGGATGCAACTTGTCGCCCTTGGCCATGCCCTCGATGGTGCCGATGCTGCGCCCTTGCGCTTCGGCCGCGAAGGTGAGGCAGGAGCAGACCAGCCGGCCGTCGACGGTGACCGAGCAGGCTCCGCAATCGCCCGAGCCGCAGCCTTCCTTGGTGCCGGTGAGATTGAGCCGGTCGCGCAGCGCGTCCAGGAGCGTCTCGTCGGGCTCACAGAGGAATTCCGCGGCGTCGCCGTTGACTGTGGTGGTGACGTGAATCTGTGACATTCTTAATGTGCTCCCAACTTGGCGCCGGAAGCGCGGGCATAGGCGATCTCGGCGGCACGGCGGGCAAGCACGCCTGCCACTTGCGTGCGGTACTCCTTGGTGCCGCGCTTGTCGTCGATTGGCTTGCATGCGGCCGAGGCGGCGGCGGCTAGGGCCTCAAGCGCCT
>JAYUAJ010000196.1:0-4861 GCA_043741375.1 Hyphomicrobiaceae bacterium
AGATCGCCCGGCTACTATCCGATGCGGGCGCGCTTGGAGCGTGTTGCGCCACCATCGCCGAGGCCGAGGCGTTGGCGGCCGGCGGTCTGCGGGGGTTGCTGATCACATCGCCAATGGCGACCCCTGATATGTTGGAACGGCTCCGCAAACTCTTGTTGCGTCGGGCCGACGTCATGGTCGTCGCGGACAATCGGGCGAATGTAGTGGAACTGGCCAGCCTCGCTGAGGCGCTCGGGCGCGTACTGAGCGTCGTCGTCGAACTCGACGTCGGCGTGGGGCGAACCGGCTGTGTCGAGGTTGCCGACGCCGTGTCGCTCGCCAAGGCGATCGCCGCAGAGTCGTCGCTCAGCTTTGCCGGCGTGCAAGCCTATTGGGGCAATCTCCAGCAGGTGATGCAGTTTGCCGAACGCGGCAAGCTGGTCGCCGGGCAGGCCATAAAGCTGCGCAGTTTGACAAGTGCGCTCGCTGAATCCGGCATTTCAGCCAAAATCGTGACGGGCGGCGGCACCGGGACGCACTGGCACGATGCGGGACTCGATCTGTTCACGGAACTCCAATCCGGCTCGTTCGTCTTTTTGGATTCCCTCTATGGCCCGCTGACGCTGACGCCAGAAGGCAATCCGTTCACGCCGTCCCTCTTTGTCGCGGCGTCCGTAATCAGTTCGAACCAGAAGGGGCGCCTTATCGTCAATGCTGGTTTGAAGGGGCTTGCAACGGATTCTGGCAAGCCAGTGCCCTTGCGTGGCGCCGAGCAAGGCGCCGCCTACCGCTTCCTGGGTGACGAACACGGCGCCATCGACATCGAGGGCCCTGCCCCACAGCTCGGCAGCATAATCGAACTGCTCACTCCGCATTGTGATCCGACCGTCAATCTGTATAATTCCTATACTGTCGTCGAGACCGACGAAGTGGTTGACGAATGACCTGTCCTGGCGCGCGGCTATTGAATTCCAAGTGAGCGAAATAGTTTCTCAGCCTCCGATAGGTCAGAATGCAGAATATCTGAGCCTGGCTCTTTGCTGAGAAGCCGCTTAAGGCGGCGCTTACGCGACCGCAAGGGGCTGGAACTCACGGCGCGCCCGAGGCGGAGTAACTGCGCCTGTTAAGGCTAATGTGATCAGCGGCGCTGGCGAGCCGCCGCTGATCACTGCTCGCGGATGGTCGGTGCGCCTTAGGCGCCAAAGAACGTGCGCGACATGATGCCGATCAACGTGGCGAGCGAACGAACTGTCTCCAGCGGCACATTCTGCCCCGTGAACGATCCGGTCGCGTCGATATTGACCGGAACTTCCGTGTCCTTGCCATCGACTGTGACGTGGACGACATTGCTCTGCTTCATGATGATCTGTCCCGAGATCCCATCTGCCTGAGCGAACATTTGATTGTCGCCTGACGCCGCGTCGGCAAAGAGTGCAGCGTCAGATGAAATGGCCGCTGACGGCAAAGTGAGGGTCAGATTGTACTGCGTCTGATTGGCCACACCCGGAGTATCAGTCCACGGCATATTCCCCTTCAGGGCAAAGTCCTTGCCGCTGCATTGAGCCTTCAGATCCATGATCCACGAATTGGTCTGGTAGGCGAACGCCATGTTGCCGTTCCAGGTGCAACCCTTGTCGGACGGCAGGCCGGCCGATGGGATGAACAGTCCGGAAAACTGCACAGGGTCGATCCGCTGGTCGATGACGCCATTGGTGGTATCGGTCGACGCATTGATCTTTTTCAAGATTGCATCTTGCAGCACGGCGAAACCGGAGGACGGGTTCTTCGGCTTCAGCATCATGCTGCCCCCGAAGTTGGCTTGCGACGCCGCAACGCTGCCTACCGCAAGGTAGTTGACGGACATGGTGCCGCCCTCAGTGAACCCGTCGGCTTTCACCACCCAGCCGCCTTGATACTGGGTACGCGGCAGTTTCTTGCCACCGCCCACCACAACGCCATTGCCGGTCACCGAGCAGGCTTCATCCGTCCGCTTGATCCAACCCGTATGGCCGGCTTGGCACTTGATGGAGAGCTCCGATTCGACTTTGGCGTCGGTCAACCCAACGTTGAACAAGTCTTGCCTGCTGGGGTCGCGGAGCGATTGCTGATCCGCCTTCAACGTGAAGTTCACCACGTTGGCGTCGGCTGCGAACGCGGAGGCGCCAGTCGAAGCAAGCACGACAACAGCTGCCGCAAGCACGTGAGTCTTCATTATCTTCTCCCAGAACAGATATCGCACGAAAATCAATTAAGTACGCGAAGGTGACATATCAACCTCCAGTACAAAATAACGGCAAATAGGCCGTTTAGCCAGCGGGCTGCATTGGGTTCAGCCCCACTCGAGCGAGGAACAGCGCATGGCGCCGCGGCCGCGACCTTGCATCGCACTTCCGGGCCAACCGGGCGAGGTCGCGTTTATGTCCGCCTACCAGTCGGCGCAGCGCGCCGATCGCCATGTGATCAGACCGGCTTTAGCAGACAGTGTCGCAATCCCGACTGCTATGCGCCGGTTGCAGATCGGTCTTGTGAATCTGATGATAGCCGCCGGCAAAGTAAACGAGCGGTTGTATCATCGACGCTGCAGGCCCGGTGAGCGAGACGACCTTGCCGATCATGATAGAATGGTCGCCGCCGTCATAGAACGCATACTTGTCGCATTCGAAATGCGCCAACGCACCAGCGATCAGCGGCACGCCAGCGGCACCTTCAATTGGCGCGAGGTCCGACCACTTATCAACCTTGGACTGCGCGAACCGGCGCGACAGCGTGTGTTGCCCCTCGGCCAGAATGCTGATGCCCCAGGTGGTTGCGGCCTCCCAGGCGGCAAAGCTAAGCGCATTCTTGGCAATGGAGAATAGAACGAGAGACGGATCGAGCGACACCGAGTTGAACGAGTTCACTGTCACACCCTGCAACCGCCCATCCGGCTCGCGCATCGTCACGATGGCAACGCCAGTCGGAAAGTGGCCAAGCGCCGCCCGGAATTCAGAAACCGTGAAGGTCATTGGTGCGCACTCAAAGCTTCTGCTGCTTCGCTAGCTCTTCCATCAGGATCGGAACAGCCAGATTGCAGGCATGGATGCCCATCACCGTTGTCAGCTGGATCGTCTCCATGATCTCGGCTTGCGTCGCGCCGGCCTTCAGCGCGTTCTGCACATGCCGCCGGACGCCCGGCCCATAGAGATGTGTGGTCGCCGCATTGATCGCGATCAGGATCAGTTCCTTGTATTTCGGCGGCAGCGGTCCATTGCGATGCGGCACGCCGCGAAAGGCCAGATAGGCCTCCAGGAACTCGGGATCCAAGGCGCGCATCTGGTCCCACATCGGGTTCCAGTCACCTTTGGCGATGTGTTCGTCTGTGGCAGGAAAATGCATTTTGGTGCTGGTCATGTCCGATCATCCCCCTCGATGTTTGAAACTGTCGCGGCGAAAGCTGTAGAGCGCGTTGGGGTCGACCGCGACGTCGATCACGGCTGGCTTGCCGCAAGCCAAAGCGGCCGTGACGGCCTCGCCAACTTCGGCGATGCGTTCGACGCGGAAACCGGCGGCGCCATAAAGTTCGGCGACCTTATCGAAGGGTGGACTGCTGATGTCAGCACCGATGTAGCGGCCGTTGAAGAAGTCGCGCTGATAGGCTTTCTCGGCCCCCCAGCAGCCATTGTTCATGACGATCGTCACGGTGTTGATGCCATGGTCAACGGCGGTGCTCAGCTCCGAAATTGTCATCCCAAAGCCGCCATCGCCCATCAGCGAAACGACCGGGCGGTCAGGCCGCGCAACCTTGACGCCGAGACCGCAGGCAAACGAAAACCCGACCAGGCCGAAATCCAACGGCGTGAACAACGAGTGCGGCTGCCAATGCTCGAAGGCGTCGGTCGCCTGCAGGCAGAGCGTGCCGGCGTCCAAAGTGAGAGCGGCGTTCTTGGGCAGGGCGCGGCGTAGCTCCTTGAATAGGCCCGACGGCTGGATCGGGTGGGCATGGGTGGCCGCCTCGGCATCGCGCTTGGCCAGATATGTCGAGCGTTCAGACTTGAAACCGTTGGTCCAGGCGGCGACATCGGCACGGGCCTTGAACTTGGCCAGCGCGTCGCGCAATTGCCGGGCTGCGGTTGGCGCGTCGGCCCAGATACCGAGGCTGACCGGAAAGAAGCGCCCAATGGCCGTTGGTTCCAGTTCGACTTGGATGATGGCGGCCGTGGCGCTGATATTGTCATAGGAATAGAAGGTGGCATTGAAACCGAGGCGGGTGCCGAGGGCTAGAATAACATCGGCTTCCTTGACCAGGCGCGATGCGACCGGATTGCCGCGCGGACCCATCTGGCCGGCATTCAACGGGTGCCCAAAAGGGATGGCGTCGCCGTGGCCGGGCGAGGTGACAATGGGGCAGTTGAGCGCCTCGGCAAGCGCCATAGCCTCGGCATGGCCGCCAGTGTTCTTGATGCCGCCGCCGGCGATGATGACCGGACGTTGTGCACGTGCAAGCATGGCTGCAGCGGCGTCTATGGCCTCGGCAGCAGCGGCCGGAACGGTTTGTGAACGGTAGCGGCGGGGCTCCTGGAAATCCGGAAAATCGAGCGAGGCCGCCAGCACATCACGCGGCAGGTTGATCTGTACCGGCCCTTTGCGCGGTGTCATTGCGACACGGAACGCCTCGCGGAACATTTCCGGCACGCGCTCGGTCTGCGTCACCGTCCAGGTCTTTTTCGTCACGGGACGGAACAGCGCCTGCTGATCGACTTCTTGAAAAGCATCGCGATAGACGTGCTGGGAAGACAGCGCGCCGGCAATCGAGACAACGGGCGAAAAGGCTGCGGTGGCTTGGCCAAGGCCGGTGACAAGATTTGTCGCTCCGGGACCATTCTGGCCTGCGAGTATGACCCCT
>JAYUAJ010000197.1:0-1986 GCA_043741375.1 Hyphomicrobiaceae bacterium
ACTGACACGGTCAATCCCACCGACAGCATCCGGACGCAAAACCCGCTCGGAAAGATCCCGGCGCTGATCCTGGAGGACGGAACGGTTCTCTACGACAGCCGCGTCATCACGGAGTTTCTCGATCAGCAAGGTGGTGGGGGAATACTGTTTCCGCGCAATTCCCAACGCTGGGGCGTGCTGACGTTAGCCGCACTGGCCGATGGCGTGATGGATGCCGCGCTGCTGCTGCGCTACGAGAGCCTGCGGCCAGAAGGGCAGCGCTCGCCGAGTTGGGCGGACAATCAGCAGGGCAAGATCGATCGGGCGCTGGCGGTTCTGGAAGCCACACCGCCAACCCTCGCTGGTATCCCCAATATCGGCCAGATCGGCGTTGCCTGCGCGCTCGGCTATCTCGATTTCCGTTTCGAAGGCAAATGGCGTCCGGGCCATCCCAAGCTGGTTACGTGGCTTGACGCCTTTGCGGCCGCAGTGCCCGCCTTCGCCGAAACCAAGATTGTCAGTTGACTGCGCTGGTCGACGTGCTTGCCGCCATTGATGCGGACCGGCCCGCCCAGCTGCAGCGCCTGTTCGAGTGGCTGCGTATACCCTCCATTTCCATGGAGCCCGCCGCCGCGCCCGATTGCGTGCGCGCGGCTGAGTGGTGCGCGGCCGAGTTGCGGGGGCTGGGGTTCGAAGCGAGCCTGCGGCCATCGCTCAGCCATCCGATGGTCGTTGGACATCGCACATCAAAAACTCACGCGGCGCCGCATGTTCTGTTCTACGGCCACTACGATGTGCAGCCAGTCGATCCGCTCGATCTGTGGACCCGCCCGCCGTTCGAGCCGTATCTAGGTGAGGACGCTCGCAACGGAAAGATGATCGTCGCTCGTGGCTCGTCCGACGACAAGGGGCAGGTCATGACCTTCCTCGACGCAGTGCGCGGCTGGATCGCGGCGACGGGCGACGTGCCGCTAAACCTCACGGTGCTGATCGAAGGCGACGAGGAGGCCGATAGCGGGCCGCTGGACGCTTTTTTGCACGCCAACGCCGCCGAGCTGAAGGCCGATGTCGCCTGGATCTGCGACAGCGAGGCCTGGGACCGCACGCGCCCCGCCATCACCGTGAGCCTGCGCGGCTACGGCGGCGCCGAGATCACGGTCACCGGCCCGAACCGCGACCTGCACTCCGGCAAATACGGCGGCGCGGCCGTCAACCCGATCCGTGCGCTGACCGAAGTGCTGGGCGCGCTGCACGACGACGACGGGCGCGTGACGCTACCGGGGTTTTACGATGGCATCGCCGAGCCTACGGCGGCGACGCGCGAACGCTGGCAACGGCTTGGGTTCGATCCAGAAGCCTATCTTGCTGAGGTGGGCCTGCGGCATCCCTCCGGCGAACGCGGCCGGTCGCTGCTGGAATTGATCTGGACCCGCCCCACCGTCGAGATCAACGGCATCTGGGGCGGCTACCAGGGCCCCGGCATGAAGACCGTGATCCCGGCCGAAGCGAGCGCGAAGGTGAGTTTCCGCATGGTGCCGGGACAGGACCCGGCGCGGGTTCTGGCGGCGTTCGAGGCGTTCATCCGCGCGCGCCTGCCCGAAGACTGCGGACTGCGCATGACGCCGGCGGATGGATCGCGCGGCATCGCGTTCGATCCGGAGGCGGACTATATCGCGGCGGCCGTTGCAGCGCTGACGCAGGAATGGGGCGTGGCCCCGGCGATCATCGGCTCAGGCGGCTCCATCCCCGTGGTCAGCGCCTTCCGCGACGTGCTGGGCATGGACTCCCTGATGCTGGGCTTTTCCCAAGACGACGACCGCGCGCATTCGCCGAATGAGAAGTACAATGTCGAGAGCCTGGCGCGCGGGACACGGAGCTGGGCGCGGGTGATTGGGGCGCTGGCGAATCCCCGGCAAACTTAGTCAATGCCCTCGCATCCGTGATCGTACGTGACCCGCTTTTGACTGGCGCGACAGCCAATACTGCCCCAACGTCTTTGAATCCCTT